>CAMJKC010000224.1 GCA_946406305.1 uncultured Lachnospiraceae bacterium | reverse complement strand
ATCCATTAGCACCAAGTGTGTGATATTGTTTATAACAATTCTCAAAGTTCTCTTTAACATGAAGCGGTGCATAGCCTTTTTCCATATACTTGTAATAATCATTAATCATCTTAGCGCGAAGTAAAGAAATTATGCGAGTGGTAAGTATAATAAGTATTTAAATTTAATATACGCTTATAACAATTTTCCCATCAATTAATTTTTTATCTTGACTTACTAATGCTTCCTTAATGTCTTTGAAATTATATATTTTTCCAATTTTTGGTTTTAAATTGTTATTCTGAATAAACTCAAATATTTTATCAATATCTTCTTGTGTAGGATTATTTGAATAAAATCCAGTTAAATATACACCATTTGGTATATCTTTAATGGGGTCAAAATTATTAAGTGCATAGACACCTCCAAGTATTCCTGTGTTACATACTATCCCTCTCTTTGTGACTATTTTTAATGTGTCAGTAAGTGTTTTTGCACCTATTAAATCAAGCACTTTATTAATTCTTTGCACTTTTCCATATAGCACTCCATCATCCACTATTATTTTATCTGACTCTGCTAATAATTTGATTTTGTCTTCCTTATGTGTTGTAACAATTACTTTACAGCCAAGTGCTTTTGCAATTTGAATACTTGCATAGCCAAGTGCACATGTCGCTCCACGAATTAATAATACATCATCCTTTTTTAAATCAAGGCATTCAAATAATGAGCCCCAAGCTGTATAATAAGTTTCAGGTATAGCACCTAACTCTTCCCACGACAAATTTGTATTTACCTTAAATGTATGAGATTTAGGAGCAAGACAATACTCAGCATAACTGCCATCAAAACTTCTTCCAATTCCGCCCATAAAAGAAATTACTTTATCACCAATCTTAAAATCATTATCCAAACTATCAACCACTATTCCAGCACATTCAATTCCAGGGATTATTGGCTTTTTAATATAATCATTTTCTATTTCAAATTCTCGTAATAATTTTTCCGAATGATTAAGACCAAATGATTTTATTTTAATTAGTACCCAATCTTTTTTTACCTTTGGAATTTCTACATCAGTGATTTTTATTCCTTCTGCTTTCGTAGGTTTTGTTAATATTACTGCTTTCATTTTATTATACTCCATTAAATAATTCACTATTTTCATCAGCCCAACATTGTGGGTCAGGTGCATAAAAACTACCATTAGTTCCTTTTGCTACAGCAGGGCATCCTCTACAAAATGCTAACAATTTACATTTAGAGCATTTGCTGAATTTATCAAATTCTCTATATTCTTCCATTTTCGTTATCCACACATCTGCAAGTCTATCAACATATACATTCCCCACCTTACTTTCACTTACTCTCCTACAAGCATATATATCTCCATTTGGCAAAATAGTAATATGACAATTTCCACAATTGCAACCACCATATATCATTCCTTCTTCACTATTAGTAGGAATTTTAAATTCACCAATTTCATATTCATATAATGTCCATAAGTGGTCTTTTTTATTAAAATATGTTTTCGCACTTTGCTTTTCGTATTCTTTAAACTTTTTATCACACCTTTCTAAAAGTCCTCGATATTCTGTGGCACTCATACTGCTATCTAAATCACCACCACTTGGTACATATCTTGCAAATGCAAATATATCAACTCCTGCTTTTACAACTTCATCTATGATTCCTGTTATCTCCATCATATTCGTTTTAGATACAGTTGTCATCACAACACTTTTAATTCCTGCATCTTTTATATATTTAATTGCTTCAAACGTAGCATCATACGAACCCTTTTTTCTAAACCAATCATGTGTCTCTTTTAGCCCATCAATTGACAACTGGTATTTGTCACAACCATACCACTTTAACTCTCTACATACTTGTTCATTTAAATGAAATGGGTTTCCCATTATCGTGAACTTAATATTATTTTTATGAAACAAATCTAATAACTTCCAAAAATCCTTATGAAGTATAGGGTCTCCCCCTGTTAAATAAAAATATGGTTCTCTTTTATAAACATCACAAAAATCAATACAATTATAGAATGTATCTTCCATCTGCTTCCAAGTCATTTCTTGAAAATCTTTTTTACTGCCAGATGAATAAATATAACAATGCTTACATCTTTGGTCACATTCATCTGTTATATGCCATTGAAATGAAAAATAATTTTTCATAGTTATTCCTTTCACATAATATCATATGGCTCGTATAAAATACGAGCCACTGATATTACCTAATACTTCTACTTTCCTTGTGCACCACAAGCAGATGGCTTTTCGTCACCATCACCTGCTCCACAAGCAGATGGCTTGCTATCTCCATCAGATGCTCCACATGCTGATGCTTTCAAAAATGATGGATTACCATTCCATGATTTTAAATTTTTAAGTGCCATATTTTTTTCCTCCTTGTAATTTATATTCTGATAATAACAAAAAAATACCTTTTTACAAGTATGCACTTTTTTGTTACATAGTTACTTTTTTGTTACTATTACAATTTA
>CAMJKC010000223.1 GCA_946406305.1 uncultured Lachnospiraceae bacterium | reverse complement strand
AATAATAAAGAAGTCTTTTTGAAAAATGACAATAAAATTGTCAATGTTCTTTCAAAAGTTGAAATTCTTATACCTTATTTTTATATTTTTATTGTAATTTTTGATTTATTTTATAGAAATTATGCCTAAATTTATGTTGATTTATGTTTAGTTATTATACTTGATTTTATTTTTTATTTTATGTAAAATATGATAGTTTATAAATGGAGGTAAAAATATGAAAACTTTACAATCATTGTTTATTAGTTTAGCAATCATTATAAGCTGTGTTGGCTCTACATTTTTATTTGTCAATTACAAAACAAATTCTAATACAAATATATATGCAACTGGTTCTGCAGAAGTTGATTTTACAGCTGATTTAATAGTTTGGAGAGGAAAATTCACATCAAGAGCTCAAACTTCTAAAGAAGCATACAACAAAATAAAATCTGATAGTGAAATTGTTAAAAATTATTTGATTTCAAATGAAATTTTAGATAGTGAAATGGTATTTAATTCAGTTGACATAAATGAAGATTATGTTTCAAATTATGATTCAAATGGAAGATTTGTATCCAGAACATTAGTAGGTTATGAACTTTCACAGGATGTAACTATAACTTCTGATAATATAGAAAAAGTTGAAAAAGTTTCTCGTGATGTTTCTTCATTATTAGAAGCGGGTGTTGAATTTACTTCATATTCACCTGAATATTATTGTTCAAAACTTGATGAAATTAAACTTGATTTAATTAGAAAAGCAACAACAAATGCAAAAGAAAGAATAAATATAATGGCAGAGGAAGCAGGAGCGCATATAGGCAAACTAATAAATTCAAGACTTGGAGTTTTTCAAATAGTGGCAAAAAACTCTGGCACGAGCAACTATTCATATGATGGATATTTTGATACAAGTTCAAAAAATAAAACTGCATCTATAACTGTAAGACTTGAATATAGTTTAAATTAATGAGGTTATTATGGAAAGTGTTAAACAAGAAAAAGATAAAAGAATGATTTCGCCTGAAGGTCTCAAGAAATATGAAGATGAATTAGCATATTTAAAGGTTGAAAAAAGAGCAGAAATTGCAGAAAAAATAAAAGAAGCAAGAGAACAAGGTGACTTATCTGAAAATGCAGAATATGATGCTGCAAAAGATGAGCAGAGAGATATTGAAGCTCGAATAGCTGAAATTGAAAATATTTTAAAAAATGTAGAAGTAGTAGTTAAAAGTGATTTTAAAAAAGGAACTATTGGAATTGGTTCTCATGTTAAATTACTCGACAAATCTGAAAATGAAGAAATTGAATATGATATAGTTGGAGCAACTGAAGCGAATAGTCTAAGTGGTAAAATATCAAACGAATCTCCACTTGGACAATGCCTTATTGGTAAGAAAAAAGGTGACTTAGTAGAATTTTCTGTTGGAAATACAAAAATAAAATATGAAGTTTTAAAGGTAAGTTAAAATGAGTGAAGATATTAAAAATCAAAATTTTGAGGATATAAATAAACTTGAAAAATCAAAAAGAGAAAAATTTGATGAATTAGTTAATAATAATAAAAACCCTTTTGTTATAACAAAATTTGATGTTGATTCAAATTCGTCTAATATTAAAAATAATTTTTCTGAATTTGAAAATAAAACTGTTTCAATTGCTGGTAGGCTAATGCTCAAAAGAGTTATGGGCAAAGCCTCTTTTTGTAATATTAGAGATAGATATGGTGATATACAAATATATGTTTCAAGAGATGATATTGGCGAAGAACATTATGCAGAATTTAAAAAATATGATATAGGCGATATAATAGGAATTAAAGGATTTG
This sequence comes from uncultured Lachnospiraceae bacterium, assembly GCA_946406305.1. Lineage (GTDB taxonomy): Bacteria > Bacillota > Clostridia > Lachnospirales > Lachnospiraceae > UBA3633. The sequence continues at coordinate 702 of CAMJKC010000223.1, read as the reverse complement.
TTTTTAAAACAAAAACTGAAGAAATTTCTATTCATGCTAAAGAAGTAACATTACTTACAAAGTCTCTTGGAGTTTTACCAGAAAAGTTTCATGGCTTACAAGATAGAGATTTAAGATATAGACAAAGATATATAGATTTAATTATGAATGAAGATACAAGAAAAACATTTATAATTAGATCAAAAGTATTAAAAGAAATTAGAACTTTTTTAGACAAAAGAGATTTTATGGAAGTCGAAACTCCTATACTTGTAGCAAATGCTGGTGGTGCAAGTGCAAGACCATTTAATACCCATTTTAACGCTTTAAATGAAGATTTACACTTAAGAATTTCGCTTGAACTATATTTAAAAAGGTTAATAGTTGGTGGACTTGAAAGAGTATATGAAATAGGTAGAGTTTTTAGAAATGAAGGGACAGATACAAAGCATAATCCAGAATTCACTCTTATGGAACTTTACCAAGCATATACAGATTATCATGGGATGATGGAATTAACTGAATCTATGTTTAGACATGTTGCAAAAAATGTATTAGGTACTATGCAAATAAAATATGCTGATAAAATAATTGATTTAGAAAAACCTTTTGAAATTATTTCTATGATTGATGCAGTAAAAAAATACAGTGGTGTTGACTTTAATGAAATAAAGAATACAGAAGAAGCAAAAAAAGTTGCGAAAGAAAAAAATATTGAGTTTT
>CAMJKC010000222.1 GCA_946406305.1 uncultured Lachnospiraceae bacterium | reverse complement strand
ACCAAAATTCTCTGTCTTTTTGAACACTGGCAAAAAACACCCCATGCTTCCAGATGACCTATTGCTTTTTACAGAAAAATTCTTTGAAGTGTTTGGTTTATAATTAGATATTATTTGTGTGTTTTCCTTTACATAAATCCACTCACAAGGTGTTACACCATATGTCCAATTTGAAAGATCTATAACATTCCCTTCACTTTTTTCAATAGTGACTGAAGAATACTTTTTATCAGAAATATTTGAATAATCACTACCATTATTTTCAAAATTCTCCTCATCAGCATCCTCAAAAATAGAATTATCACTTTCTGTCTCTTTAATTTCTTCGTTCTCTATAATGATATCCTCATCTGTAACATGCAAATCATTTTCAACTGTTGTCTCTCCCAAAGTTGTAGTTTCCTCATTTCTATTATTTATAGAATTTTCAATAGCATCTTTAACATCATTAGAAAATAAATCTTCACTTACGCAAATAATAGGTCTAATGCCATCACCTTTTTGTAACTTAACATTTTGACCTTCTTCATATATATGCCCATATCTTCCAACCCACATCGCTTTATTTGGTTCATTTCCATTATCAGATAAAAAATATGAACCATATTTATAATATCTATTATTTACATCTGTTTCAACATCAAGTCCCATAAGTATAGCATACTCAGTTGCTCTTGCAGCGAGTCTTTTATTCGTTCCATCTTTTCCATCTTTCCCAAAGTATTTTTCTGCCATCTTTTTACTTAAAATACCAACTTTATAATCATCACCGATTGTAGTCAACTTTTTTGCCTCATCAATATTAAAAGCTAAATTTAAAAATTCAGTATTTAACCATACTTTTAAAGTAGAGTCATCAAAAGTAATTGGTTTATTTTCATCATTGAAATTATAACAATCTAAAATATACTCACTAACTAATATATATCCATCATTTCTTTTTTCAACAACTAACCAGTCTATTGGGTTTATAAGATTTTTATCATATTGATAACTTCCAAATTTTACTATTTCATAATTCGTTATATCACAAGTTCTACTATCTTCTATTTTTTTGCTATCCTCAATTTTTACATCAACATTTTTTGTAGTAGTTTCAGATTGCACTTCTGTTGTTTCTATTTTATCACTCCCATTAGAACAAGCAAATAAAATACAACTTAGAAATATAATACAAAAAATCTTTTTCATAAAAACCTCCTCTTTACATTTAACTATTTTTTAATAATTTTATTTTATCTCTATATATCATAGCTTCTTCAAAATTTAATTCTACTGATGCTTCATTCATTTTCTTTGTGAATTCTTTTATAATATTTTCTTTCTCTGTTTCAGACATTGACTCTATATCTTTTTCTATTCCTGTTTCTATTCTTGCTGTTTTACTTGATATTGCAATTAAATCTCTAACTGACTTCTTTATAGTTGCTGGCTTTATATGATGTTCTTCGTTGTATTTTTGTTGTATTTCTCTTCTTCTTTTTGTCTCCTCGATACATACTTTCATTGATTTTGTAATAGTGTCAGCAAACATAATTACAGTGCCTTCTTCATTTCTACTTGCCCTTCCAACTGTTTGAATTAAAGAAATTTCAGACCGTAAAAAACCTTCTTTATCAGCATCGAGAATCATAACCAAACTGACCTCTGGTATATCTAAGCCCTCTCTAAGTAAATTAATGCCAACTAAAACATCAAATTCATCAAGTCTCATTTCCCTAATAATTTTTATTCTCTCTAAAGTATCAATATCTGAATGTAAATATTTAACTCTTATACCTGATTTTAGCAAATATTCAGTAAGGTCCTCTGCCATAACTTTTGTTAATGTTGTAATTAAAACTTTTTGCTTCTTTTTAACTCTATTGTTTATCTCTTGTATAATTTTATCAATTTGATTTTTAGTTGGATATATAAATATCTCTGGATCAAGTAATCCTGTTGGCCTTATCAATTGTTCAACCCTTAAATTTTCTTTTTTCTTTTCATAAACATTTGGGGTTGCAGATACAAAAAGTATTTGGTTTATATGCTCTTCAAATTCATTAAAATTTAATGGCCTATTGTCAAGTGCTGCTGGAAGTCTAAATCCATATTCAACAAGTGAAGTTTTTCTTGATAAATTTCCATTATACATACCACCAATTTGAGGTATGGTAATATGTGATTCATCTATTATTACTAAAAAATCTTTTGGAAAATAATCTATAAGTGTATATGGAGGTTCTCCTGGCTTTTGAAAATTTAAATATCTCTCATAATTTTCTATCCCACTACAGAATCCTGTCTCAAGCAACATTTCAACATCATATTTTGTTCTTTCATATATTCTCTGTGCCTCTATATACTTTTTATTATCATTAAAAAATTTTTCTTTTTTATCTAAATCTTTTAAAATATCATCACAGGCGAGTTGTAATTTTTCCTTATCTACTGCATATTGTGTTGCTGGGAAAATGGCAATATGTTTCATTTCGCAAATGATATTGCCAGTCAAAACATCTATTTTATATATTTTAGATATCGTATCAAA
>CAMJKC010000221.1 GCA_946406305.1 uncultured Lachnospiraceae bacterium | reverse complement strand
GCCATAGTGAGTTATTTAAGCTGTAGGGGCAAGCATAAGTCGTTGTAGGGGCGAGTATTACGAGCCCAAAACTGTAGGGGTGAGCACCGCGAGCCCAAAACCGTAGTGGTGAGCACTGCGAGCCCAAAACCGTAGGGGTGAGCACAAGTCGTTGTAGGGGCGAGCACCGCGAGCCAAAACAGTAGGGGTGAGCACCGCGAGCCCAAAACCAAAAGTATTATTACATATGTGATGATACTTTTTTTTATTATAGAAAACTATATAAAATTTTAAAATAATATCAAAAATAGTATTACAATAGATTCAATTGTTATAAATATAATATTTATAAAAGAAAATAAAATAAGATAGTTTTTTATTTTATTTGGATTTAGAGTGATATAATTTTTAAAAGTTATGAGTGATGCAAGAGAAGCAATAAGTGTTCCAAGCCCTCCTATATTTACACCATAAAGAAGAGGGATGTATTCGTCTGTAAACTTTGATAGAAGAATGCTTGTAGGGACATTAGACATAAATTGACAAGAGAGTAGAGTTGTGAGATAAGTATTTTTATTCAGTAAATTCCTAAAAAAATTATTTACAAAGTCAATTCTTGACAAGTTAGATGAAAAAATAAAGAAAAATACAAAAGTAAAAAGCAAACTATAGTCAATATATTTAAAAGCTTTTTTGTCGAGAAAGAGAATAATTATTGGTATTACTATAAGCCCTACAATGAGTGGGACATATCTAAAAATTATGAATATTGCAAGGACAAAAAGTAAAATATAAACTTTTTCTTTTATTTGATGAGTTTTAATATTTTGATGAGAAAGGGTTAAAGTGTTGTTTTCTACAAAAAGAGAAGATAAATAAAGCAAAACTATTGCGACTAAAAATGGTATTAGCATAATTTTAATGAATTCCATATTGCCAATATTATATTTTGTGTATATATATAAATTTTGTGGATTTCCAAAAGGTGTGAGCATACCACCAAGGTTCGCGGCTACATTTTGCATGATAAAAACAAAAGCCTCGTTATCTTCATTATTTGTCTCTTTTAGTATGAGGTAACCGAGTGGCAAAAAAGTTATGAGTGCCATATCATTTGCTATAATCATTGAGCCCACAAAAGTGATTGTTATTAGAGCGATATAAGATTTCCTGAGTGTATTAAATTTTATTATTATGTGTCTCGCCACTGCATAAAAAAAGTTTATATCTTTGAAAGCACTTATGATACAAGATATGAGAAAGAGGCAAGCGATAGTTTTAAAATCTATATAATAGAGATATTGTTTGTCTATAGGGACAAAAAATACAGTTATTAGAGATAGTGTGAAAGCTATAAAAACTATCATATTTTTAAAAATGAAATTTTTGATTTTTATTAACATACGAATTATTATATCATAAACCATAATATAAAAAAATAAAAAAAAATAACCGTAGGGGCGAGCACTGTGAGCCCATTTTGACACAGTCCCCATAGGGTAAGACAGTTCACAGAGAAGAGCGCAATCCGTAAGGGGCAAGCACTGCGAGCCCCTATGTTATTGTTTATTGTTGTAAAAGACACAATTTTGTGGTATATTTACATATATGGAAAATGTAAGAGACAAGAGTATAAAAAGAATAATTGAGCTTTCAAAAAAGTCGATACCATTGAATAATGATGTGTTTATGATATTTGCACAAAGCAAAGAGTTTTGCGAAGAGTTTTTAAGAGTTATATTGCAAGACAAAAAGCTTAGAGTAATAGACAATGAAATACAAAAATATTTACCAAGTGCATTTAATAAATATGTGACAATAGACATGTTGTGCAGATTGGGTGATGAGAGTTTAGTGAATGTAGAAATTCAATTATCAAAAGAAAAAGACCATGCGAGAAGGATATTTGAATATATATCAAAAATAAAAAACTACTTGACAGAAAAAGGGGAAAAATATAAGGACATAAAAGACATAATATCAATATATCTAACAAAGGAAGATATATTCAAAAAAGGAAGCACAATATATAAAGTAGAGATGAACATAGTATCAGATATAGGGGAAGAGGTAGAGAAGTGGGAGCCAGGGTTAAAGGTGTATTATGTAAATACAGAAGGCTTGACGAATGAGACAATAAATACATACTTAAAGGTATTGACAGATAGAACTACAGTAATGGAAGAGTATAAAGTAACAAGTGAAATAAAGAAAGGAATATATAAGATAGGAGGGGTAAATATGAGCAAAGAGATGATGGAAATACTTGAAGATGAAAGGCAAGCAGGTATAGAAGAAGGTATGGAAGCAGGAATAGAAAAAGGTATGGAAGTAGGTAGGCAATTTGGAAAAATTGCTTTTGCAGTAGATATGTTCAATAGCAAGAGAATAGACTTAAAGACAGTGGCGGAAATGCTTAACATGTCAGAAGAAGAATTTTTAGGTTACTGTAAAAAATAAATAAGAAAGTTCATGTATTGTAAGGGTGAGCACAAGTCGTGTAGGGGTGAGCACCGCGAGCCCATTTTGACACAGTCCCCATAGGGTAAGACAGT
>CAMJKC010000220.1 GCA_946406305.1 uncultured Lachnospiraceae bacterium | reverse complement strand
AGGACTGGCATCAGAAATTGCAAATATAATAAGAGGAGATACATCAACAGAGAGAAAAGATATATATTGTTATACATTTGGAGCACCAAAGACACATACAGGATATTCAAATATAAATAGTTTTATAAAAAATATAATAAATGAAGATGACTATTTGACAAAAGTAGTAGCAGATAATAATGGATATAGAATGGGAAGTGTATATAATGCAAGTATATATAGTGAATTAATATATAATTATAAAAACTTAACGAAGAATAATCTAAAATACACAGGTAACTATATGAAAATCAATAGTATGATAAATTCTATAAATACATTAAGAACAACACATCATACAGAAAATGAAAATATAGATTTAGATATAGCTGAAATGCTAAGTAAGTATATAAGCAGAACAAGTAATAATAACGATATGAGTAGGATGAATACAAATAATAACACAAGAGTACTTGCTACTCAAATAGTGAATCAAATAAGGAATGGTGAATTAAAAACAGCAAGTAGTGTAAAAGCATATTGGATACTTGTAAAAACACTTGAAGGACTTGATGAGAAAAGAATGAATGGAAGAAGTTATAATAAGACAATAGAAGTTGCAAGTAGTGAAATATGGGATTATGTTGCATTCCCATGTTATCAAAAGAAGGTAGGCATACCTATAAATAATGAAGTTCCTATGTATTTTCAAACAAATGAAAGGTGGTCAAAATTTAGGTACGGAAGAGATGAAGGGTATAATGATAATAATGGTGATGATAATAGGGTGATGAGTGAAGATAGTGATTATTCATATGCTACATTTTATGAAGCAGGGTGTGGACCAAGTTCTGTAGCAATGGTTCTGTCATATTTATATAAAACATATATAACCCCAATGGATGTGAGAAACAGACTTGAAGATAATAGAGTATTCTATAGAGATGATAGAAATGGTGGCAGTGGAACTATACATGCAGTATTAACTGCAAGTATATCACAAATTTATAATGTAGAATGTACTAATGGTGAGATGGTAAGAACAAATGCAAATGTTAGAAGAGTATTAAGGGCATTAATTGAAGGTAATCCAGTAGTAGCTGTTTGTCACGGAGAGAATAGTAGAGAATATCCTAATAATATATCACATTTTACTGAAACAGGACATTATATAGTTCTTGCTGGTGTTAATAAAGATGATATAGCAAATGTAAATATGGACAATTTTGATAGATGGACAAATGATCAACTAAATAGTATTCGAATATATGTTTGTGACCCAGCATATTATCATCATATATGGACGAGAACAAGCACTACTCCATATAGGTATAGTGATTTTATTAGTGCAACAATGGCAGGGGCAGATAGTTTTTGGATATATACAAAAAATAATAATGCAACATATAATAATGAAGAACAGTGGGATTATAAATACAAAGGTTATACAGAAATATTTGATCCTCAAACTTATAAAGAATTTCCAGGTGCGAGGGTGATAGATAATCAATATGGAGAATATAATTGGGAGGAACCATCATGGGAATATTTAGGAAATTGATAAACTTAAAGTATATTGTAGTCATAATATTTATATTACTGTTTTCATTTCAAACAAAAAGTGAAGCATTTAAAATTAGTGAGTTTTACAAATTAACATTAGAAGAAGCTATAAAGTATTCTGAAAATAATAATCCAATAGATGTTTTTTTAGATTTTAAAAGAGAAAATGGTGGCAGTGTAGATTTAGGATATGGTGACTATGTAGGAACTAATGGAGATGGCTATTATTGGGAATTAGAAGCAAAAGTAAATGATGCTACTAATATTATAAATGATAAAATTGATAAAGGCGAAGAAGAAATAAAGAAAGAAATTAAACAAGATGAAAGTAATTCTACAACAGAATATATCAAAAAGAATATTACAAAATTTATACTATTAATATTATGTATTATTTTGATAATTTTAAGTATAGTTTTGTTTAAAAATAAAATAGTCATAATAGTTTCAAGTGTGTTAGTTATAATTTTATCAATAAATTTATTTATTGAAATAAATAAAAAAAGTGAAGTAATAGAATATCTAAGTGGTGACAATGAACAAGAAATTATGGCAATAAAGGAAACAATGAATGAAATTGAAGATAACACAGAAGAAATAAAAGATAAAGATTTTGAATATATGACAGAAGAAGAATATATAAAAAAGATGTGTGATAAAAAATATGATATAGCAAGGCTTATAAATGATTATATTCTTAAAGTATATTATTGTGTTAGGCAGAAAGCACAAAATAAAAAAATGGATTACAATGAATTATACGGAGTTTTAGATGAAACAGATATTGATAAAAAAAGAGAATATGTAAAAAAGAAAGAATTACTTGATAGAAATACATTTTTAGATAATGATCCATTTAATTATGGAATGAATGTAAAAACTATATCATTTGATGAGATGGAATACATATATAACAATATAACAAATGAAGATATAGAAAAGTTTAATAATGGAAGTTTTGTAGCTAAATTATTAGATGATATAGAACAAAAAA
>CAMJKC010000219.1 GCA_946406305.1 uncultured Lachnospiraceae bacterium | reverse complement strand
ACTTACAGTGTTTATAAAGAAATTCTTTTATAAAGAAGAAGATTTAGGAACAAAGAAAGTATTTAAAAAGTTTTTTTTGATGATGGAATATTTTGCCATTTTGATAATTGAAATTGTCAAAGCAAACATTGCTGTATTTTCTATTGTTTTGAAAAAGAAATTAGAAATAGAGCCATGTTTTTGTTATTTCAAAACAGACTTAAAAAATCAAAAGAGCAGAATACTTTTAGCAAACTCTATAACTTTAACACCTGGAACTATAACTGTAAAACTTGATGAGAAAGGCAAATATAAAGTTCATTGTCTTGATAAATCTTTTTCAGATGGAATTAATAAATCAATATTTGTAGAAAAATTAAAAAGAATGGAGGAGTTATAAATATGAATATAGCATTGATAGAACAAAATATATTGATAGCTTCTCTTATTGTGCTTGCTATATCTTTATTAGCAATATTTTTAAGAGCAATAATAGGACCAAGGGTTGCAGATAGGATAATATGTATCAATATGATTGGAACAAAAGTTATAATTATGATATGTATAATCTCTGCGATTTTGCATGAGGATTTTATTGTAGATGTAGCACTCGTATATGCACTCATAAACTTTGTTGCTATAGTTGTTCTTACTTATGCATATCAATATACATATTTGAAGAGTCATAAAGAAAAAATAAAAACAACTGTTCAAATAAAAAATGCAGCAGTGAATAAGAGAGGTTAATATTATGTTAGATATAATTAGATTAATATTAGGTTCAATTTTTATGATTGTAGGTCTCATTACTATAATATTTGCTATAATAGGTGTATATAGATTAAATTATATTTTAAACCGTATGCATGTAGCAGCTACTTGTGATACAATGGGTATCTTTTTGATGCTTGTTGGGCTTTTATTTTTTGAAGGTTTTACTTTTAATTTATTTAAATTAGTATGTATTATAGTGTTCTTTTGGATAACAAGTCCAATATGTAGTCATTTAATAAGTAAAGTTGAAAGTGATGTTTATGAAAACATAGATGAAGAGTGTAAGGAGGTAGAATTATGATTTATGTGCAATATTTATTAGTTGTTTTTTTATTACTATGTGCAATATCTGTATGTTTAACTAATAATTTGCTTATATCACTTATAATTTTTACTGCATATAGTTTAGTTATGAGTGTGGTTTGGTTATTCCTTGAATCTCCTGATTTAGCTATAACAGAAGCAGCAGTTGGTGCAGGTGTTACAAGTATTTTGTTTTTTATAACATTGAAAAAAGTAGGAAAAATGAGTGAGAAGGAGGATTCAAATGATGAATAAAACGGCAAAAACAAATTCTCATACAAAAGATTCTACTTTATCTCATAGTAGAAAATTGACAAAAAGTCACCATGAAAAAGGTTTTGTAGAAAGGATTGGAGATATAGTAGAAAAAGGTGACAGCAAAAGTTTTAGAAAAGTATATAATACAGTAGCAATAATCCTCGCTTGCATTATTATTGGTTGTATGATATATACAGTTTCTTTTTTGCCATCTTTTGGCGACCCAACGAATCCTGCAAATAATGAGGTTTCAAGAAAATACATAGAAGAAGGTATAAAAGATACTGCGGCAATAAATTTTGTAGCTGGGATGATTCTTGATTATAGAGCATTTGATACTCTTGGTGAATCAACAGTTTTGTTTATAGCAGCTTCAACTGTAATAATACTATTATTTAAAAAGAAAACAAAACAAGAAGAAAATCAAGAAGTGTTAGAAGAAGAAAAATATGAAGATAAACATGATTTAATATTACGACATGGTGCACTTCTTGTAGTTCCAGCAATACTTATGTTTGGTATATACATTGTATTAAATGGTCACCTTTCTCCAGGTGGTGGATTTTCTGGTGGTGCCATCATAGGTGCAGGGTTAATTTTATATAATCTTGCATTTGGAGATAAATCAACTAAAAAGTTTTTTAACTTTACTACATATAAAGTTATTATAATATTGGCATTGTCATTTTATGCTATATCAAAAACATATTCATTTTACACAGGGGCAAATCATATTGAGTCTATTATTCCAAAAGGTATTCCAGGAAATATTTTAAGTAGTGGACTTATATTACCTCTTAATATTTGTGTAGGAATAGTTGTAGCATGCACAATGTTTGGTTTTTATTCATTGTTTGATAGGGAGGAAATATAATGGTACAAGGTCTTTTAAATAACTATTATGAAACTATCTCTATAATTATTTTTGGAATAGGTTTTGCTACATTACTCCTAAATAGAAATATTATAAAGAAAATTATAGGTTTTAATTTTATGGATACTGCAGTTTATTTGTTTCTTGCATCAAAAGGATATATAACTGGTCGTATAGCACCTATTTCTGTAGAAGGTGTTAATCCACACTTTGAGAATTATATAAATCCTATTCCTGCAGGATTAGTTCTTACAGGGATCGTAGTATCAGTGAGTTTTTCTGCATTCTTTTTAGCACTTGCTATTAGGCTTTACAGAGAATATAATACTCTTGATTTGGATAAAATTATTGCTATGATGAAT
>CAMJKC010000218.1 GCA_946406305.1 uncultured Lachnospiraceae bacterium | reverse complement strand
TTAGTTGAAGAGATAAGTGTAGATTTGGCAAGAAGAAAATCGCTTGAAAAGTATGTATCAGACTTAAAGAAACAAAAGACATTAATCAAAAACTTTGATGAGATGTTATTTGCAGGGTTTATTGACTACATAGAAGTGTATAAAGACAAAAAAGTTATAATTTTTAAAGATGGGAAGAGAGTAGAAATATAAAAAACACTTTATAAATTTTCAATAAAGTGTTTTTTTAGTTCGTGAAATATGATATAATGATAAAATATAGTTTAAGCTATATGGGCGGCTTGGGGAACGAAAGGAGATTCATATGCAAGAGTATGAGTATGTAACAAAAAAGGAGTATAGCCCAGTTAAACGAGAACTTGAAAGAATTATAAGGAAAGTTCAAAAAATAATGGAAACGGAAGAAGATATAAGTTTTTATTATGATTTGATTGGAAGTGGTAAAAGACATTTAATTACTCGACTGAAAAAGGGGAATACAGGATTTGATTTTGATTATAATTTAGTAATTGAAACACCTACAGATTTTATTTGGAAAGCAAAAGAAGTAAAAGTGGGATTTATTAGAGCTTTTAATAAAGCATTGATAGGTACTAAATACAAATGTGCTGAAGACTCAACTTCTGCTATTACAATTAAAGTTGTAGATACACAAAATAGTAAAATAGTTCATAGTTGTGATTTTGCAATTATTTATTACATTAGTGATAATGAAGATGATGGATATAAATACATTAGAAATAATAAAAACGGTAAATACGCATTTGAAATTAGAAAAGTCTCTACACATTTGAATGCAAAAATAGATAAGATAGAGTCATATTGGAATAACGGTTGGAATATAATTAGAGATGAATACTTAACTGTAAAAAAATCTAATAGTGATGTAGACAAGCATTCTTTTGTTTTATTTTTAGAAGCAGTTAATAATGTATATAACCAGACCCTACAGGACGAAAGAAACAGTAGAACTTCGTATGGATGTTTTTATTAAAATGCTATCGTGTAACATTGTATCAAAGTCGTTGTTTTATATTGCTATAATAAATGTATACACTAAATGCACCCATAGTATACACATATGTTAAGAAAAGTATTGTATTGATAAATAAAATATACAATCATGGGTTTTAATTTTGATATAATAAATATGGAGAATAGAGTTTGATTTACATATGAAGTAGTTTAATGTGATAGTTGAAGAAAAAAATAATAATATAAACAGTTCATTATTATAAAGCGGTCATGAAAATAATTGACAGTGTATGAGTGATGTGTTAACATAAAAAAAATAAATATAGGAGAAATAATTTGTATATGATTACATTATTTAGTAACAAGTATTATAAAAAAATATTTGCTTTTATATTGTTAACTACTTTTATCTGTTCAGGCGCATCTCCTTTTGTAAATTTGGTTAAAGAAGATCAGGCTGTATTTTATGCAATAGGTAAATGTATAGCAAAAGGACAAGTTCTATTTAGAGATGTTTGTGATCATAAAGGAAGTTATATATTCTTTTTAAATGCCATAAGTTATCTTGTATCATCTATTTTTCCATTTCAAAATTTTATTGGGCTATATTTTTTTGAATTTATATCAATGTTATGCATGGCTATATATTTATTTAAAATATTTAATATTTATCTAAATGAAAATTTGTCATTTTATTCTTTATTATCTTTTTTTGCTATATATTATTATAGAGGATTGTTTAGATTTGGTAATAGATGTGAAACTTGGATATTAACTATGCAGATTATATCTATATACTATATTTTGCTCAGTTTAAATTCTTTATGTAAAAATAATTATCATAATATTAAATTTAAATATTTCTTTTTGCATGGTGTTTTTACTGGTATAGTTTTTAATATAAAAATGAATTACATTGCTATGTGGGGGGGTAGTATTCTTTTTTATATATTTGTTGATAAAAAAAGAGTATAAGTTTTTTAAGAATGTTGTATTAGGTTTTATATTAGGATTCATAATAGCGAACATACCAATGCTTGTATATTGTTTTATAAATAATTCATTTAAGGAGACTTTTTTTTGGAGTATATATTTGAATTTTAATTATGTAAATAATTTCAATTTGAGTTTTCTTCATAGATTTTATAAAACTGTTACTGAAATTACTTATTTACCAATATACATCATAATACATATTGGCAGTATATACTTGCTGTTTCAAAAAATTGATATCAGACTAAAAATGGTTTATGCTATATCCTATGTTTTTTCATTTTATGTAGTGGTGGTTTCATATGTTGGATTTAATTTTTTTCATTATAATGTATATATGTTGCCTTACATGATACCTTTTTTTATTATGATATTTAAGATAGTAGAAAAATATGAGATTATATACAACAAAAAAATGTTTAGAAGTGCTATATATGTATTCATATTATTATTTATTATTTTTGTAAATAAGATTCTCGGGCGGACTAAACCTACACTTAATGAAATGGAACAAAATGTTATTGATAATTTACAAAAAGATTATAACAATAATAATAATTTAAAGATCTGAAGAGCACACGTCTGAACTCCAGAC
>CAMJKC010000217.1 GCA_946406305.1 uncultured Lachnospiraceae bacterium | reverse complement strand
TTCTAATTTCTCCAGAATGGTCACTATGCTTATGTGTTAGAATAATTTTTGTAACTTGAGATGGTTCGTATCCAACTCTCCTTAATGCAGATACATAATCTTCAATCCATCTACCCATGTATGAATGCATCTTGCCATCCCATACTGCTCCAGGTGTTTCTTTAGGTAACCCTGTGTCTACCAATATAACATCATTGCCTGTGTCAATAACATAGTTTTGAAGAGAGGCCCGATACTTTACATTGTTATCAAAATGTTCCATACCATCTTCACCACCAAAAGCGAATCCTTGTGCGTGGAATCCTTTTTCATAATATTTTACTGCTTTAATTTCCATATTTTCTCCCTTGTATAATAGTTTAACACAATCTTTTTACTATGTTTTTTGCTTCTTCAAGTTTCTCTAAACTTGGCTTATTTTTTGCATAAATAAATTCATCGTAAACTTCAATGTCATTTTCTTTTAATGCTTTCTTAATTAAATCAATAGAATGTTTTGAAAGCCATGATGTCGAAAAAACTATCGCTTTTTTTATATTTTCTTTTTTTAAAGTTTTTAAATACTCTTTCAAATGTTCATCAAGTCCATAAGCATATAAAGCACCACCAATAAATAATAAATCAACTGGCTCTTTGATTTCAGCATCAATAGAATCTACTGATATTGCTTTCACATGTGCTTCGTTTGCTATTGTTTCTGCAAGTAATTTAGTATTTCCTGATCTTGAATAATATCTAACTGCAATATTCATAATGCCAACCCCTTAATTAATTAAAACTTAAATGTTTCAGATTCTTCTGTAAATGAACTAAATGTTGCTATTGCATCTTTAAAATAAAACATTATCCATATTATAACCTCCTAATATTTTTTTATAATTTTATATTTTCCAATTAACAATTTTATTTAACATTTCTTTTAATGCTGTCTCTTCTTTTGGTGTTAACGGGAAATGTTCACCGTATTTAATAGGAACTTCTACTGCTTTTTCTTTTAATTCCTTGCCTTTTTTAGTTATTTCAATAATTATGTTCCTTCTATCAATTGAATCTTGTTTTATAGTAATTAATCCCTTTTTTTCAAGTTTTTTGATCAGTGGGGCTATTGTATTTGACTTTAAAAACAATGCATTAACAATGTCTTTTTCATTTAATTTCTTCTTCTCCCACACAACCATCATTACTATATACTGTGTATATGTTAAATCTATATCCTTTAGTAGTGGTCTATAATTATTCACTATAGTATTTGTAGCCGAATACATAGGAAAGCATAATTGATTTTTAAGCAAGAGTAATTCATATTTATTTTTTAGATTTGTTTTCATATGATTATTGTATCGCATACGATATATTTTGTCAATATATTTATAAAATAAAAGGGACAGGGTTTATTATTGTCATAAAAAGGACACTTTTTAAGGGTGTCCCTAATATTGCAATATTTAACTCCGTCCCTTTTATTCAACTGTTGACTCTATTTTATATTAGTCCAATAATTGACTTATTTTCTTTTTTATGATACAATAGTCCAGAAATGGACAAATAAAAAAGGGGAATTAAATATGACTAAAGATATTAAAAATAATACATATAAATTCTGCAGATTAAGAGATAAACAATTTGCTATTTATGTAATGTATGCTAAAAGTAATAAAATAATGATGAAGACTTTACTTACTGTAAATTCATTATATTATGCTAAAAATGGTCTGACACAAAAACAAATTTGTGAACATATATCACAAGTAAAACAGACAGTCAGTCTTATAGTAAATAATTTGATTAAGGAAGGTTATGTTTCTGCTCATGAGAGTGCAAAAAATAAACGAAATAAAATTGTAAAATTAACAAATAAAGGCAGAAAATGGTGTCAAGACACTCTCCTTCGTATCACTCATGCAGAGGAAACAGCTATGTCAATGCTCTCAAAAAAAGAACAAGAACAACTTATATCGTTATCAGAAAAATATACAATGAATTTTGAGAGCTTAATCAATAAAGAAATTAAGAATGTGAAAAAGAGGAAATTATCAAAATGAATATAGAGAAATGGGTAGAAAAAAATAAAGAAATAACACTATATTTAACAGATAAAAAGAATATGCCTTTAATTATTTTTAATACATATGAAGGTGATGGCAAATCAATTTACGAAAAAACGATAGAAATTAGTAGTTTTGAATTTAATTTTCTTGTAGTAGGAAATTTAAACTGGGATGATGATATGACTCCGTGGTATTGCCCTCCTCTTTCAGAAAATGATACACCTTGTACAGGCGGAGCAGATAAATACCTTTCAGTATTAGTTAATGACGTTATCCCTAATGCAAAAAAGAAATTAAATGGAAATCCTAATTTTATAGGAATAAGTGGTTATTCACTCGCTGGGTTGTTCGCAATATATTCCATATACAATACAGATATTTTTGATAGGGTAGCAAGTATGTCTGGTTCTCTTTGGTTCCCTGATTTTACCACATATTGCATATCTCACAAAATGAAAAAGATACCAGATAAGATGTATTTTTCTATTGGAGATAAAGAATCAAGTGTGAGAAATAAAATGTTAAAAA
>CAMJKC010000216.1 GCA_946406305.1 uncultured Lachnospiraceae bacterium | reverse complement strand
TTTAGGAATATTCATTTATATTTTATAAACGGAATTTAATCTAAAAATCGAGGAAAAAATCAACAAAAATAATACTTATATGATATAATATATGTGAAAGGTAGGTATGAATATGAGCAAAAAAATTATAGTTTTAAATGGTAGTCCAAGAGATTACGGAAATACAGTAGCATTAATCAATGAATTCAAAAAAGGTGCAGAAGAAGCTACTCATAATGTTCAAATATTCAATTTAATAAAAATGAATATTTACCCTTGTCTCGGCTGTTTTAGTGGTGGAAAAGATAAAAATAAACCATGTGTTCAAAATGATGATATGGAAAAAATACATAAAGCATACATTGATGCTGATGTAGTAGTTTTGGCGAGTCCAGTATATTATTGGTTTTTGTCTGGAATTCTAATAACTGCTTTTGATAGACTATTTGCAGTTGCAGAGCTTGACCCAGCCACCAAAAATCCTAAAAAAGAATGTGCCCTTATAATGTGCTCACAATATGATAGTTTTAATGAAAGTTTATTTTGGTATAATTCAATGGTAAGACATATGGATTGGACAGATAAAGGTAAAGTCTTAGCAAGTGGAGTTTTAAAAGTAGGTGATATTACAGGAAGTGATAAATTAAAAGATGCTTACAATCTTGGTTTAAACATATAGCAATTTTAATCTTCATTTTTATATATTATAGTTGTTCCATTATTTTCAAATTTAAAAGGTACTTCAATAAAATCTTGAAGTGCCTTTTTTATATTATCTTGCTTATCCTTTTCAACATAAAACAATAAAAAACCACCACCACCAGCTCCAAGCAATTTCCCGCCTATAGCACCATTTGTTATTCCCTTTTTATATATTTCATCAATATAATCATTTGAAACACTATCATTTAAACCTCTTTTTAAAGCCCAAGCAGAATTTAAAAGTTTGCCAAATTCATTCATATTAGTATTATTTTCAAGAATTTTTTTTGCTTCTGTAACCATATTATTTAATTCTTTCAAATTTTTAATATTTTTATTTAAGCAATCTTGTGTTTTTTCTTGAATTTTAAATGAATTACGATTTATTCCTGTAAAAAACATCATAAGATTTTCTTCAAGTTCTTTTTTCCTTTCATCTGTAATATTTACTTTATTTATTTCATAATCATATACATTGATTTTTTTGTCTTCTATTAGAGTTTCATTATAAATTGGTTTTGTTTTCAAAAAATCTATTTTATTCAAACCTCCAAAACTTGCCGCTATTTGGTCCTGAATTCCACCAGCCTCTTTACACATTTCTCTCTCTACATATATTGCTATATCAGACATATCTTTTTTACTACAGTCAATGTTTTTTAAACTAAAAAAAGCATTTATTAAAGAGACTGCAAAAGATGAACTTGTTCCAAGCCCTGACCTCGCAGGCAAATCTGCATCATATGTCACTCTTATATTTGACACACTCATAAGTTTTATTATATTTTTAATCATAGGATGATTAATGTCATCTATATCATTTACTCGCTCTATTTTTGAATATATTATTTCATCACTATAATCAAAAAATTTAGGTAAATTCCTAACATTTACATAACAATATTTATCAATCGTTGTTGATATTACGCTTCCACTATTTTCTAGAAAATAATCTGGAAAATCCGTCCCTCCGCCAAAAAATGAAATTCTAAAAGGTGTTTTTGCTATAATCATTTTTCTCTATTCCATGTTTTAAAATTTAATAATGCTATAACTGGAAAAATCTCTAACCTACCTATTAACATCAAAAATATAAATAAAATTTTTGATGGATAGCTAAAAATATTGAAATTTCCTTTTGGTCCAACCTTACTAAGACCTACTCCAATATTGTTAAATGTCTCCGCAACCGATGATACTGTAGTTTCAAAATCATATCCCTCTATACTTATAAGTGCAATTGATATGACAAATATTAAAACATACACAATAAAAAATCCGTTTAATGTCCTTCTTGTTTTTTCTGTTATAATCTTGTTCTCTACTCTCAATACTCTTATAGCATTAGGGTGAATTTGAAGATATAATTCATTAAATGCTTCCTTTATCAGTATTATAACTCTCACTACTTTAAATCCCCCAGCAGTAGAACCAGCACAACCACCTATTGCCATAAGTGTAAGAAGTATCACTTTGGAAAACATAGGCCAGCTATTTATATCTACCACTGCATATCCTGTCGTAGTCATAATTGAACTAACCATAAAGCTTACATCTCTAATTGCAGTTATTATATTGGTATATAAGTTGGTATTTATAATAATATTCCCTGTGATTAAAATTATAGATAAAACTAAAATTCCAATATATGCTTTAAACTCTTCTGACTTTATGACATCCTTAAATTTATATAGTATAATTAAATAATATATATTAAAATTGACACCAAAAAGAACCATGAAAACTGTAATTAACAACTTTGAAATTTCATTATAATTTGCACAACTTGAATTCAATACCGAAAAACCACCTGTTCCTGCCGTTCCAAATCCTATACAAATTGAATCAAACAAATTCATACCACTTATTTTATAAGATACTATAGCAATTATAGTTAAACACACA
>CAMJKC010000215.1 GCA_946406305.1 uncultured Lachnospiraceae bacterium | reverse complement strand
ATATGTAGTTACTTTAACTGATACACAAGTTAATACGTTAAAAGTATTATCTATAAAAAATGATAATTACAAGATGTTTACATCTTATGATGGTGCTTATGGTAGTTATGTAAATATGGAAGGAGCAGGAGGTGCTATATCTTTCTTAAATGAAAACATAGCATCAGGCAGTATGGTTATAAATGGTGGACAGTTTATTGAAAATGAATCTGCAGGCATAGGTGGTGCCATATTTATGAAAACCATAGGTGGGTCTCTTAAAGTTCTTAAGGATGAAAAAGTGGGAGATGCAGTTGTAAAAATTGATGAAAGAATGAAATTTGTAAAGAATAGGGCAGGTAAGAATGGTGGAGCTATAAATGTAGATAATACAAAAGTGTTAGTAAATGGTATTACATTTGACTCAAACAAATCAGAACAAGGTGGAGCTATATTTACTCTAACACACGATGCTGAAAAATATGGTTTAAATAAAGATAAAGATAAAAAGGAAGATACTGAATTAAAAATACAAAATACTAATTTTATAAACAATACATATTTAGAAGATACAGATTACTCAAATTGGTATCAAAGCCCAGATTCAATAAAAGGTGGGTTTGAAATGACAGGAGCAAATACATCTGGTATATATTTATATGATTGGAATAAAATAAAAAGTCCACTTAAGAGAACAAAAAATGAGTATTATAATCCTGCAGGTGGAGCTGTGTTTACATTCCAAACAAAAGTTCAATTTGCCACAGGTTCATATTTAACAGGAAATTATAATACTATTTACACTATTGGTGGAGATATATGGCTTAATAGAATTACAAAAGAGCACGAGCTTTTAGATAAACAGCTTGAGAATATTGTATTTGAAAAAAATACAGGAGATTATGTATTAGGTCATGGTATGGACTTTAAAGCTGAATTCAATTTGTTTGGTGGACAAATAGTAAACAATTCACTTGAAAAGAAAGTTCATAATAGTAAAAAATATATGTGGTATGATTATGCAAATGAAGCGAAAGAGCCTTCTTATAGCACAACTTCATATGCATATTATGTAGGTGGTAAAGATGATAGGTTTACGAGTAAACATAATACTGCAACAGGCTCTGTTGTAGGTGTAGGTAAATATTATGTAGACCCAGAAATAAAATTATTAACTGCAAAAATACAAGATGCACCATCTGGTAACAAATTAAAAGAAGCAGCTTTTATACTCGGTAGAAAGACAACTATAGCTTCTTGGTCAAACATCCAAAATCAAGCAAGGAGAACACCAGGATATAACAACAAGATAGATGATAAATTGGGAGAAGACACAGTAGTTTCATATTTCAATAGAAATACAAATGAATATGATTATTATTATTTCAACCCATTCTTGTTTAACTATAATCCAGATAGTTATGTAAGAGGGTCAGCGGCTTATTATACACCAGACTATGACTTTAGAAATAGATTTGTTTCACAATATTACTACAGAATTAAATATACAAACTGGGAACAAATAGAAGAGACTATAGCTTCAGGTAGTGCTCCAAAAGAGTTTGTTCATAGAACAAAAACAACTGTAGGAGATTATGATGCAGAATCAAGTATAGGTGGAAAAAACGATAAATATATAGGGCAAGATGAATATGTTAGCTATATTATAAGTATAATTCAAAGAGGAATTAAAAAGATGTATGAACCATCTCTCACCGCTTTAAATAATTCATTTAAATCAGAAGAGAGAATGCTTTATTTTGGTGGTAATATGACAATTACAAAAAATACGAGGGAAGGCGAAACAATAGAGCAAAATATACCACTTGAAGAAAACGAAGAAAAGAAAATATATAGATTTGGATTGAGAAAAGATTATAGGCTCCATAAAAATTGTCAACTTTCTTTCACTCCAGACGAGCCAAAAAAAACTTCTTATCAAATATTTGGAAGAGGGTATTATTATAACGGAGAATTATCAGAGGCAAATGAAAAAAACTTAGGTCTTTATACAGACGAATGGATAGAGGGATTAGGAGATGGTGATGTTCCAGCATCTATGTTTATAAATGCGAGAGAACATGATGACAACGATGGTCGTGTTGTATATATAAATAACGCAGAATCAGGTCATATGGAGATAATGCTTGAGGATCCAAAATTACTTCTAAAATATACTTTTGAAATGTATGAGAAAAATGAGGAAGGAGTAAGTAGGTTAAGTAAAGATTTTGGAAGACAATATATAAAATATGGAACAGCACTTTATAATCCAATAGGAAAGGGTGCAAGAGTATATACTACAAGCAGTGATGCAAGACTTCTTGACCTTATGGGATATCAAAAACAAATAGAAGATAATGATGACCCAGCAAAGAGATTTATGAAGTTTGACTTCTCTTCACCTATAGAAAAGACTGACATACCTGATATAGACATTTATAGTCAAACAGTATTGTATGCTATATATTCAAGAACAGATAGACCACACAAAATATGTGGAACAGGAGTAAAAGATAGTTGTAACCATCCAAACGGTGAGAGCCATGATATAACTTATGGTAATTACAAGAATTTAGATGAAGAGTTGACGGCAACAAACCGTGTCATTGAAGTAACAACTACATCTCAACTTCTATATA
>CAMJKC010000214.1 GCA_946406305.1 uncultured Lachnospiraceae bacterium | reverse complement strand
TAAATAATTTTTTAAATTTTATATCCATCTCCCCCCCCTCCCCCCCTTATAATAATAACAAAATGGGGTTTAAGGACATATTAGGGGGTTAGGGATAGGGGGGCAATTCGTAGTGGTGAGCAGATCTGTAGGGGCGAGGAGAATTTGTAGGGGAGAGCAGAATTTGTAGGGGCGAGCACCGCGAGCCCAAAACTGTAGTGGTGAGCACCGCGAGCCCCATTGCCACAGCCGGTAGTAGGGGTGAAGCTTTGCGAGCTCACATTGAGCAGTCATCCGTAGGGGCGAAGCACTGCGAGCCCAAAACTGTAGTGGTGAGCACCGCGAGCCCAAAATCGTAGTGGTGAGCACTGCGAGCCTAACTTGAGGTAGCCGGTAGTAGGGGTGAGCACTGCGAGCCCCATTGCCACAGCCGGTAGTAGGGGCGAGCACCGCGAGCCCCATTGCTACAGCCAGTAGTAGGGGGGTATGTTACAATTTTTTAATAGAACTTATATAGGGGGATAAAGTAAATATAAGAGTTAGAAATTAAAATTTATTGATAAAATATTGGATATTCTGTATAATAAAATATAGATAATTTTTATTAGGGAGAATTTAAGTTTTTTAATAAAATTATTAAGGATATATAAATATGATAAATAATAAAATGGCTCCTATCTTAAAATGGGCAGGAGGAAAAGGACAACTTATAGATTTAATAGTTGAAAATATGCCAAGAACATATAATCGTTATTTTGAACCATTTATAGGTGGTAGTGCAGTTTTATTGGCGCTCATGCCAAAAAATGCTTATATAAATGATATAAATAAGCAACTCATAAATCTTTATAAACAAATAAAAAAATCTCCCAATAAGGTTTTGGAGTATGTTGAAAATTTAGATAATGAATTATGTAATAAAGAAAAATATTATGAAAATCGAGATAGGTTTAATGAAAAAATATTAAAAAAAGAATTAGATGTAGAATGTGCTGCATTAATGATATGGTTAAATAAACATTGCTTTAATGGGCTCTATAGGGTAAATGGAAAAGGATTATTTAATGTCCCATATAATAATAAAAAAAATGTGAAGTCAGTAGATGAAAAAAATATTTCTGCTATAGGAACATATTTAAAGGAAAATAATATAGAAATATGTTGTAAAGATTTTGAAGAGTTCTGTGAAAATGTAAAGAAAGGTGATTTTGTGTATTTTGATAGTCCTTATATCTCTGAAAGTGATACAGCAAAATTTACTGATTATACAAAAGAAGGATTTAGTATGGAGGACCATAAAAGACTTGCAAAACTTTATAGGAAACTTGATAAAATTGGTGCAAAAGTTATGCTTTCAAATAATGATGTAAAATTAGTATATGAATTGTATAAAGGATATAATATTAAACCTATAGAAGTAAAAAGAATGATAAATCGTAATGCCCTAAAAAGATTTGGAAGAGAAGTAATAATAACAAATTATTAAAATAAATGTATTATCATTAAAAGTAATTTATGAAAATAATAGAAAAGTATAAACCATATTACAAAGATGAAATCTATGATTTATGCTATTGAAACAAATTTTTATGCAAGTAGAGGTTCAAAACTTAATGAAATTGCAAGAAGTTATAAAATGATTGCTGAAGAGTCAAAAAATATAAAAAATGTAAAATTTGTATGGATAACAGATGGAAAAGGTTGGAATTTTGCAAAAAGGAATTTAAAAGAAACTTTTGATGTTTTAGATACTATTTATAATATTAATGATATTGAAAATGGAGAATTGGATATTTTATTTAGAAATTACAGCAAAAAATAAAAGTATTTTGATTAACATTAAAAGAATATAGATTCTAAAATTCTTTTGAATATAAGTATTTTTATTATTAATTAAGTAATAAAAAACGGATTCATTAATCCGCTTTATTTTAATTATAAATAATTTTATAAAAGTAAATTTAAATATAGATATTATTTAAGAGAGCTTAGTATACATAGAAACCATCTTTTACACCGATTCTTAGAGGTCGGTCATAATATTGTAGACTTCCATTAGCTAATTGAATATGTATATCAAGGTTTAAAGATATTTGAATTTTTGAACCTTTTTGAACAAAAAAAGTAACAGGGTAAGATATTTCTGAAGCCGGAAGAATTAAACCAAAACTTCCTTTATTTGGATCGCTCTGAGTAAGAAATTGTGAAAAGCTTGAACCTAATACAGAATAGAATTTTGGTGTTACTGTGGATCCTATAACTTCAGATATCTGAGCATATAAAGCGAAGCCACTACCTGTAGTGTATCTTAGATTACTATTATAAGTCATTATGTATCCCCATCGTGAATTAACTGAATTTAAATTATTTCTATCTCCATCAGTATAATACATAAAACCTGTAAGTAATCCAGTTTTAGTAAGATTTGCTATAAATGTTGAAGTAAATAAAGACCCTGAGAATGAAGCATTTCCAGAAGAATCAAGAGTTATCGTAGGTGCTGCTTTATCCCAGTATTTTGTGGCTGTCACTTCTTGTTTTTCCCCATTCCATATACCGTTTCTACTAAGGTAAGAAGAAACGAGACTGTCAATTTTAGCATCTATACTATTTTCAAGAGCAGACATACGGTTAGAAAGGTTGTTTA
>CAMJKC010000213.1 GCA_946406305.1 uncultured Lachnospiraceae bacterium | reverse complement strand
CTTTGTGCTATGCTATCAATTCTACATTCTTCATTACCAATAGTTCCTAATATATTACCATCATCCATATATGCTCTTCTATACCATCTGCCATCCCAAGCATTTGTATTTAATGCCTTTTTCAATTTGTTTTGCATTTCTTCATATTTTCTTGATAAATAAATATCATTTTTTATTTTAAATATTTTATTAAATTCATTTAATATTTTATATAAGAAAAATCCTAACCAAACACTTTCTCCTTTTCCTTTAGTTCCCACTTTGCTATATCCATCATTCCAATCCCCAGATCCGATTTTAGGCAGTCCGTTTTCACCAAAATTTAAGCTTTTTTCAATTGCTTTTAAACAGTGACTATAAATAGTCTCCTTTACATTTGATTCTTTAAATAAATCATATAATTCATCTTTGTCTTCTAATTTTCTTCCTTCTAAATAAGATGTTTCTACATCTAAAATTGACTCATCACCCGTAAAGTTTATATATTCAGTAACAGCATATGGAAGCCATACCAAATCATCTGAAAATTTAGTTCTAATACCTCTTCCTGTTTCTTCATGCCACCAATGCAAAACATCTCCTTCTATAAACTGATGCTTGCTATGCATAATAATTTGATTTTTTAAAATTTCTGGATTTATATATTTCATTCCAATTGCATCTTGTAATTGATCTCTAAATCCATATGCACCTCCAGATTGATAAAATCCACTTTTTCCAATCATCCTACTCTTTAAAGTCTGATAAGGAATCCATCCATTTAGTAAAATGTCTATACACTCATATGGTGTTTTTATTTCAACATTATTTAATAAAGTATTCAAATTACTTTTAACCAAATTAAGTTCTTGTTTACAATTTGAAACTTTGCTATATTTGTAAGCACAATGTTTGCATTCTGTTAAATTTTCATTAGCTCCAAGAACTAAAGATATTTCTTTTTCAGCAAAACTTTCAATTTCTATTTCTATTTCATATGCTATACATGTTCTATTACCTAAAGAATTTTCATTATTTAATGAAATTTTGTTTAATATATCAGGTTTAGTTATATCTCCTTTTCCAAAAAAGAATTTTTTATTTCCTGTATATGACTTTATTGGTTCACTACTTGAAACATATATAATATAATTTTCTAAATCAGATTGATAAATGTTTTTTGCGTATAAAATATTATTACTTCTATCAAAATTCAAATTAATATATCCATCTGTTTTTATTTCATCTTCACCTATTACAGGTTTTATATAATAAAATATTTTTATTTTTTTCTTATTAGGAGTAGTATTTTTTAAATTTAAAATTTGTATTTTCGCTCCATCTTCTTCTGGAACAAAAACTTTTAATTCTTGTATAATATCATCACTTTTGTGAATATATTTTGCATATCCTAATCCATAAACAACTTTATAATTTCTATTATCTGGCATTGGATTTAAACCAAGTGACCAACTTTTATTATTTTCTAAGTCTTTCATATATATTATTTCTGAAGGAATATCGTAAATTGCATCATTCTCCCATGCAGTTATTCTGTTTAATCTACTGTTTTTAAACCATGTATATCCTCCCATATTTTCTGTTATAACTGTTCCAATTTTTTTATTAGCTAAAATGTGTGACCATACAGTTGGAAGCCTTTTTTTATTATTAATTTTTATTAGGTATTCTTTTCCATCCTCTGAAAATCCACCATAGTCGTTAAAATATTTTAAATCAGAATTATTAACAATATCTATATCATTGTTCTCTTCTTCAGCAACAACTTCTATTTTTTTTGTTTCGTTTCCAACCTCTTTATAATTTTCAATATAATTTTCTTCTAAATTTTTTAAAGAATTATTTAATCCACCTTTTTCACTTTTTATTATAATATTTGAAGCAATTTCTAATATCTCAATATCTTTTTTATCTATTTCATTTGCATTAATACTAAAAATTCCGCCTCTAATGTTTCTTAAAAATCCCAATTGCGAACTTAATATTTGAGTTTGAATTTCATCTCTTAAATAATTTTCATAACTATATTTTTCTTGATTTAAAATAACTATTTCTACTTTAACATTTTTATATTTAAAAAATTCATAAGCTTTTAATAACTCTTTGACAACATATGCATCATTTAAATCTTTTATTTTTAATAAAATAATAGGCAAATCCCCTGATATTCCGAACTTCCAGAGTTCTGATTTTTTATAATTATAATTATTATATTTTATTTTTTTTGCAGGATTGTCAAAAATTATATATGAAAGAATTTTTTGATATACTTCTATATCTTTCCCTTTTATTCCTAAATATCTACTTTCTGCTTCTACTTTTGCTTTCACAAGTTGAATTACTCTATCTATGCTTTCATCTGTTTTTAAGTTTCTTAAATTCTCCAAAGATCTTTCTTTATTAGTGTTTGCAGATATAACCAAATTAATATTAATTTTTTCCTTAGGTTTTATTTTCACAATTCTTTTCATAGCAACTATTGGCTCTGTTACAAGTCCAGTTTTTTTAGAAAATGGAACTGAATTTTTTACCATTTCTGGAATATTCCAATTTCCTCTTCCCATGAATTTTTCTTTATCAATTTCAAATTCCACATCTCCAACAGTTTCAGCAGAGGTATATAATCCAACTGAAACA
>CAMJKC010000212.1 GCA_946406305.1 uncultured Lachnospiraceae bacterium | reverse complement strand
CTTATTTTTCTCAACTGGTTTCTTCATATTCCCTCCTTTCAAAAATATAATTCTCTTTGATGCTTATTATATAATATCAAATTTTCAACAGTTTTTCAACAGTTTTAGTTTTTTCAGTTGAATATTATTCATTTTTTATGTATAATATTATTATGAAAAAATTAATAGTTGATAAAAAATATGATAATAAAAAATTAAATAAGTTTTTACAAGATAGTATTCCAAATTTATCTACCAATTTACTATACAAAACCTTGCGAAAAAAAGATATTAAGATAAATGGAAAAAGAGTAAATGAAAACATTACTGTTTTTGAAAATGATATAATTGAAGTATATATTGCAGATAATTTATTAGAAAAAAATATTGAAGTAAATACTATCTATGAAGATGATAATATTTTAGTTATAGATAAACCTGTCCAAATAGAAGTTACTGGAATTAATAGTTTAACCTCACTTATCCACAATCAATACTCAAATTGTGAATTCTTGCCTATGCCTTGCCATAGATTAGATAGAAATACAACAGGATTAGTATTATTTGCAAAAAATCAAGAAGCATTAGATATTTTACTTAAGAAATTTAAAAATCACGAAATAGAAAAACATTATTTAGCCTTGGTTTATGGTGTGCCAAAGATTAAATCACAAACATTAACTGCATATTTATTTAAAGATAGTAAAAAATCTTTAGCATATATTTCAGATGAACCAAAAAAAGGTTATTCTAAAATCATTACTTCTTATCGATTAATTGAGAAGTATTCTAACGAAACCTGCTTGCTTGATATCGAAATAGAAACTGGAAAAACACATCAGATTAGAGCTCATCTTGCACACATAGGCCTTCCTATTGTTGGTGATGGAAAATATGGTAATTATGAAATAAACAAAAGATTAGATTACAAAACTCAACAACTTAGAAGTTATATTTTAAAATTCAATTTTACTACAGATAGTGGAATTTTAAACTATTTAAACGGAAAAGAAATAAAAAAGATATAGCTATGTATTTCTACATGACTGTATCTTTTTATTATTATTGTAATTCACTTTTTAAGTTTCCAATTTCTGCTGGTGTAGCTTTTTGAGCTGACTTATAATATCCTTTAGATTGTGCAACTTTGAAAAGTTCAAATTGAAAACTTTCATCATTGTTTCTTATTTGTTGAAATGTTTGTCTTAAAGTTGTATTTTCAGTTTCTGTAATTGCTGTTTGATATGCTGTAAGACCAGCCTTAACTCCTTCTAAGATATCATTAATCATTGTTTTTTCGTCCATAATTATACTTGCTCCTTTCATTCATAATACACAGTATTTCGCTTATTTATAAAACTCTCTAATTTAAAAATCCCATTAATTTTTGTTTTGTGTTTAAAGAGTCTTGTGCTGCTTTGCTAAATATTTGCTTTATTTGTGGGTCTACTGCTTGAGATGAATAAGTATTTAATTTTTGATAATTTGTCTCGTGTGAACCTATTAGATGTCTTAAATTTTGTAATTCTGCTTCTGTTAAATCTGCCATAATAAATCATTCCTTTCATTTATATTCTTGATTTATTATTTCCAAAAATTGTTTTTTTATTCAATGACGTTTTATTTAATTTTATATTTTTATTTTTTGTAATTAAAACATAATACCCAAATACAAAAAAGAAGTAGAATACTACTCCTTTTCATTTATATCTTTTTCGTTATTTTCAAGTGCTATTTTTCTATCATTCGACTCTTCTTTTTTTCCATCATTTTCTTTAACATCATATTTCAAGCTATCTCTAAAATCATTTTTATCAATCAACTTGTCTATTTCACTTGATGTTGGTATATTATCTTTTAGACCATAGTCTTTTGATAATAATTCATAAATTGTATTAGCTAATTCTTTTGATTTTGTAGGGTCATCCATAGCCTCGTTGTATTTATCTGTAATTAGTTTATATTTTTCATTAGATGTTTCTAATATTTTCTTTGTATTATCTCCATTGTCATAATAAAGTCTATCAGATTGGGAAATAACTCTATCTACTTCAACAACTTTTAAATTATCTGCATCATAGTCTTGTATATTATCTATTTTCTCATCAGCTAAATTAACTTTGTATAGAGTATACATATCCTTTATAAACTCTTTATTTTGAATAGCTTCATCATTAGAATTAATTAATTCATCTAAATTAGGATATTTTTGATACAATGCATCTAGTTGTTCTTTTAAATGCTCATTCATTTTTTCTTCATTTATATTTCTAAAATTTCTTCCAACATCCAAATTAGCATCTTCTTCAATACTTTGTGCTTCTTGTAATTGCTTTACCTTTCCACCTATTCCTAAAACAGCTGTTAAAGCGATTCCAATTCTTACAAAAGTTCTCGCCAAAAATTTTCTAAATTTGTTTTTTTCTTTTTTATTCATACTCATTTGTTTCTCCCTATAATTAAATATTAATAATTTACTATCTATCTTCACCACGTGGTTCTGGTGATGTATCAATTTTTTCATATACATCATCATCCATCACCTGGCGTCCTTGTGTTAATGCCTTTTTTCTTTCATTTTTTCCCATTACTTTTACTCTTTCTATAAATCTCTTTGCGTTTTCTTTTTCAGCCTCAGTAGTTTCCTCACTCCTACGAAATAGT
>CAMJKC010000211.1 GCA_946406305.1 uncultured Lachnospiraceae bacterium | reverse complement strand
ATATGCTTTCAACTTTTTCATTTAATAAATCGTTACTATCATAATTTTCTTTTCCATCTATATACTTTTTAACATTTTCACCATCCTTAGGACAGTAAAGATAAATAGTTTCGGCATAATTTCTTAATTTCGCCAAAGTTTTAGAATCAGCTGTTTCATCATATAAAATCAAATAGATACATTCATAAAATTCGCTGATTACTTTTCTCATTGATTCTATCCATTCTACTCGAGTGCTACCTTTAATCTTTTGATAAAATTCTCTCTCTGAATTAATCTTATTAAAAACAAAGCTAACTAATATTGGAAGTACAATAGATAAAATCAATATAAATATGCTATTATTTGCAACATCATAATTAAAACTTGTATTCATTTCAATTTATTCTTTCATATTTTTTATTTATTAATTATACAAAATCCACTTGTTTTTATCAATAGAATCTCAGAATTTAATTTATTTATTTCCACCTAAACTCTATGTTCTTCATAAACTAAGCATTTATCAAGCAGGCCATTCCATAAGTCTTCCAAAATAAAAGGGACGGAGTTTATTATTGTCATAAAATAAAAGTGACGGGGTTTATTATTGTCATAAAAGGGACACTGTTTAAGGGGGCCCTAATATTGCAATATTTAACCCCGTCCTCTTTTTTTTAATACTTACTTTTTCATTTCCAAATATGGAAGTTCATCAAAACCTGCTTTTTTGTAAGTACCTATGGCTTTTTCATTACCTTTCTCTACTTCTAAACGAAATAGATAACCTTTATATTTTTCTTCAATAAAATTGAAAAACGAACTACCGAGTCCTAAACCACGATACTTCTCTTTAATGTATAAATCTTCAATCCATATGCAGTGCCTTCCAAACTCTGTAGAGTAGCTCTTTACTATCATTCCATAACCAAGAATTGTATCTCCATCACAAAAAACATATCCTTCAACAAATTGTGAGTTGCCAACACAATTATCCGTATTAGAATTAAATATCTCTTCCGAGCCACTTGTAATTAATGCTGGAGATGAATAAAACTCTCTCATCATATCAATAACTTCTTTTTTATCTTTTAATTCCATTAATCTAATAGTGCTTTTCATAATACCAACCTCACCTTATAAACTTATATATTATACTACTTTTTCGATTCTTTTGAAATAGGTAATTCCATAAACTCTTCACGGAGTTTATCCATAAATCCATTAGCACCCAAATAAATCTACACCAAAGAAATCAACTGCTAAAGCAACTAAGAAAGTAGCTAAAAAACCTGCTAAAAAGAAATAAAAAATTAAAGACTCCGCAATGGAGTCTTTTTCAATAAAAAAAGAACAGCCATTTGACTGTTCCTGCCCTCTTAAGTTTATAAGTTCTTATAGATTTCTTTTAAATCATCACTCAATTTACTAATGTTAAATTCATTTACACTATCAGATATATCATAATACTGACCAGCAATGCTTCCAACCATGCAAGCTGTAGTGTCGCAATCACCACCAAGCGAAATAGCAAGTTGTATAGCATTATCAAAACTTGTCGATTCTAAAAATAATTCTATAGCTTGTGGCACAGGCCCCTGACAAGTTTCATCAAATGAATAGGAAGGTCTAATTTCATCAATTGTAAAATCTAATTTATAATAATTGTCAATCACATATTTTCTAATTTCTTCTTTTGTTTTTCTTTGTTTTACCATTATTCCACACACTGCTATTGCTTCAGCACCTTTTAATCCTTCCTGATGGTTGTGTGTAATTTCAGTAACAATTCTTGATAATTCCTTACCTTCTTCAATGCTTTCTGCAACATCAATCACATAACCTATTCTCATTGCCGAGCCATTGCCAAAACTATTATATGGCTGTTTATTATCACTTAATACCCACTTATAAAACCTACCACCAAATCCACAATCCATATGGTTTCTTGCAATTTTATCTACTAAATCATTAATATACTTTTTAGCATTATTTATATTACCTTCTTCCTTTGCTTTCTTTATTGCTTCCGCTATAATTAAAGTCATAAGACTATCATCAGTAAAATGTCCTCGTTCATCATACAGCTTAATTAAATTAACATCAGTTGTTTTCAAATTATTAAATTCATAAATAGAGCCACAAATGTCTCCGAATACTGCTCCAACAGCACTTTTATTCAAAGTTGTCTCCTTTTATTGTTAGTTTTATAATTCTATGGTCAGGTAACCCACTTTTAAATCCACCATCTTTATATTTGTTTTCATTAAAATCATAATAATAAAACAAATCACTTATTTTATCCACACCATCAATATCTTTAATCAATTGATACTCGGTTTCTTTTATATTTCTTGATACAATAAAATGGTCAATAGGTCTCCTCAAATATCCTCCCTTATCATTTTTCAATTGATGAGTCCATTCATTGCTATCATAATTACATACATCTATAGGTTCAGCATCATCAAGATTTAAACTTGATACTGTTACTAATTTATATTGTGGCTCGCTATAATCAAATTTCATATTACATAGTCTTTTTAATGTATGTATATTAAACTTATAATTAGGGTAATTTCCTATTTCCTCTGCTATGAAGCCGTTATTAAAATCTCCAGCAATAATTGTTTTAGTACCGAGATTTTGTTTTAATATTGATTCTAT
>CAMJKC010000210.1 GCA_946406305.1 uncultured Lachnospiraceae bacterium | reverse complement strand
AATACTGATGCATAGAGAGGTTGAGTAATTGAAATTCCTATTAAGATAAAGCAGTATATGAAAATAGTAATATTACCATCAATCTGTGATATATATTATGGTCAATACCTTAGCACCACCAATCCCTCCACTCAAAGCCAACCATGTAAATCCAACCATAATCCCGAACCCGAAATCGCCTGTTAGCTGAAAACGATTTTCTGAATGTCGGCGTTCCTTTACCTCACCTGTCGATAAATCCACGAACTCATCCTTTGATAGATTTTTTATAGGACACTTCTTGTTTTTACCAGCAGTAAAAGTAACCTGTGCTGTGTTACCTGCCAACTTAAGCGATACTTCGGCATTCTGAGCGATATAAAGCTGATTTGAATTAATAGAACGAATTTTAGTCATAAGAAAACACTCCTAACAAAAAAATAATTTTGTTAAGAGTGCTTTCATATCAGCTTATTCGAACTAAACTGAAAATTCGTTATTGATTTTTACTTAAGTATTCCCAACAGGGGCTAAAACCGCTATATCTTGCTCGTTACTACCGTAACTCGCTACCCTCACCCTCATCGACTATTATTAGCACAGCTAACAGGCGATTCGGGTTCGGGATTGTGGTTGGATTCACTTTGGTTGGCTTTGAGGGGGAGGGAGTTGATGGTGCTAATGTATAGATAATCATTAAATTTGGATGAGTCATTCATTATTATACAGTTCTAACAAATTAGGGGCATCCGAAAAAATATTTTTCAAAAAAGAATCAATTGATTCACCACATTCATATAAGTTTTTCCAGTCTGCTATGTAGTATTTCCCTTTTTTGCCAATAAAAACTGTATAATCATACAACCCTCCAACGGGGAATAGTATATCATTTGCAGCATTATTATAAATACTCATCCTGTCGTATTCACCACTTGCGTAATAAACAGGATTAAAATATATCTCAATAATGTTTTGAGATAACATACCTCTTCCTCTTACCTTTAATCCTCCAAAAATCAATAAAATCTCATTTGCATAATCATTATATATATATCCTTCATCAAATAGTGCATTAACCCAATCGACAATATTTTCATGCTCATCAGACAATATTATAAAATCTGCTAAATATTTATTAAAATAATAATTATACTTCATATAATACACATCTTTCTTCTATTAATTAACAACTTCTATTCCAAAATAATCTAGCAATGGTTGACAAACTTCACATGGCGGTTTTGAAGTACCATGTAATCCGCTATAATTCCCGACACTTCTAACATTTGCAACCGATATAGTGGCTCCATCTAAATTAGCTCCTTTATTTATTGCTCTTGAGATTGCATTAACTTCAGCACACTGTCTATTAAATGCGTTTGTGTTTCCCAAAGAATCCATTATGCTCTGAACCTCCGCATTATTTACACCAGCTTTATTATAACCAATGTAATATCTACCATCAGCTGTTCTAACTACAGCAACAGTATTAGGTCTCTTGGAATTAGATAACCCTTGAACTTTATCCGCCAATCGACTGGCGGGAGTTTTTCCATCAATAATTCCATTAGTTTTACTTCCACCCTTGACAGAGACTCTTTGACCTATAGTTATGCAAGCATCCGCCTCTTGCCTATCATAATTAGTGCTTGCCGATACCCCTATTGAAAAATTGAGTATCAGAAACAAACTGACAACTATCATCAGCAGACACTTCAATATTCTCTTATTCTTGATGACAGCCACCTCCAGTCTCTGTAATACTTTCAGCTTCCATCATATTCATTTAAATCATCAATATAACTTAACGGATTGTTACAATATTTATATGCATTTGAATTAATTATAATATTACAAACATTTTTTACAGATGGTATTACTATCTTATTTTGGAAATAAACATTAGCATTTAATCTGATAATATAATCAATTACATTCATTAATAATTCTTTTGTTAGCGTCCTCAAATCTAACCTAACATTAATCTCTACAATTTTTTCATTTTCAACTAATAATTCAATGCATGTTTTCTGCAAGTCACCATATTGAATTATGTCTTCAGACCAACTTTCACATTTATCCAAAAAAGCAATATCAAAAGCATTATTTGGTTCCTTTACCCAATAACAAATATCCTCGTCGTCATATCTTTTGTTCTTGTCAATAATACTAAAATCAACTTGCCAAATAGCCATTTTACACCTCCTAGTATTCATCACACCATAATAAGTCATCTATAGTATTATAACCTTTATAAGGTAATTCTACTTCTTCTATAGGAACTTCTTGGAAGTGTAGTCTCTTTGCTGCTATCAATCTGTGATGTCCATCGACAACATATTTCTTCCCATTATATTCTACATATTTTATTGTCTCTTTTATCTTACCATCTGATTTTATTTGTACTGTCAACTTATTCATCTGTCGATTGCTTTTTGTTTGTGGATGTGTCGGTTCTAATTCATATGGGTTTGCTGTCTTACTTCCACCCTAGTCTTTCACTTATGGTTATACAAGCATCCGCTTCTTGCCTATCATAATTAGTGCTTGCCGATACCCTTATTGAAACTCCCAGTACTAGTAGCAGACTGACGACCATCATCAGCAGATACTTTCATATTCTTTTATTCTTAATGACAGCCACCTCCAGTCTCTGTAATACTTCTGGTTA
>CAMJKC010000209.1 GCA_946406305.1 uncultured Lachnospiraceae bacterium | reverse complement strand
CCTTGGAGGTCTTAGGAGCAGAGGTCTTCTTCCCCACTTTCTTCTTGTGCTCTTTGACAGCAGCAGGCTTAACAGCAGGCGTTTCCACCTTTTTCTCCTCCTTGGTAGAAACAGGAGTCTTGATGAGGGTCTCCACCACCTTGGTCCAGTCAATCTTGTTCAGGCAAAGCTCCTGGGTGAGAAGAGCAGGGTTGATACCACAGCAGGTAGCAGCCAGGTTGAACATCTCCTGATAGCTGAGCTTGCCTTTGAGAGATTCCTTGAACTCTTTCAGGCTCTGACCAAAGAAATCACACCTCTTGATAGCAGCATCAATAAGCTTTTTCCACTCTCCCTCAGGAAGGGTGCTGGAAAGACCCATTTCCTTGGAGATAAATGAGTATGCATCCTCAGGCTGGAAACCATTGGACTTGATAGAGTCAGCCACCATTTTTTTGGCAGCACCATCACCCTGAATGTAGGGGATTGCTTCATAGCTCTCTTTGAGAGACTTGATGAACTTGTTTGAATTGAATGTAAGCATAGCTTTATGACTTTAAAATGTTTGTGAATTGTTTCTGAGTGCGATTTAGTTATTATTCCTTGCAACCTTTGAGCAGCCAATATTGGTAGGAGTCCTTTCCAGGAGGTTGATGGTGATGATTTCACCCTCTTTCCAGGCAATGCAGTTGTCCATAATGATAGACTTAAATGTGGCTGAACAGAACATAGAGATAGAGTCCGTGCAATCAGTTTCATTGGTTGAGAACGCCTGGTGATCGAACTCAACTTTCAACTCCTTATCAGCAACATAATCTATCATACCATTGATGCAGTCTTCATAATCAGACCTTGTTTCGAATGTGAGAGAATCCCATCCCAGGACCCTTCCATTGATGATGTTTATAGTTTCTATCTTCATATTTTTGTTTGTTTTATGGTGCGAAGATAGAGGCATTTTATGGGGTTCTTTGAGCAGCCAATATTGGGTGATAGAAACAGAAAAGCCCCACCGCAAAGCGGCAGGGCGATGAAAAATCTTGATAGTAGTATGTGCTACAACCAGAAGTCTTCCTTAATCTGAGCTATGATTTCAGGTGTGGTCTTGGCTATCCCAAATGGAGCACCTTTGTATTCTCCCTCAATAGCAAAGTCTTGTGCTATCAAAGGGTCTGCTATCTTATCGGCAACAGCGTTCCTTATGTCGGTAAGATAGCCATATAGTGTTCTGGTATAAGCCTCAAATGTGGTTCCTTCTGCGTCCCGGATTCCTCCTGAATCCTTCTCGTTCTTATCCGCAAAAGGAAGGCTACCATATATCTTCTTGGTGATTTCCCTGAACTCTCCATAGGTGTCCTCTACACGAAGACCATCCTTGTATAGCAGGTATGTAAGATAGACTGCTTTAAGTATGCCGGTCAATCCCAGTTTATACTCTTCACCATCAGCAACATAGATGTCATATGTGTTGTACTCAATGGTTCTGGTGCGCAGTTTATTGCGTTGCTTCTTGATAATCAGTTTGTAATCAATGCTCTTCTTCAAATCATTGGCTACCTTCTCCTTGATTCTATCAATATCCAGTTCAATGTCAAGTACAGCACACTCCCTCAATATCTTCTCCAACTTCTTCTCCTCCTTGGCAATGAACGCCTTTTCCGCCAAAGAACCCTTTTCTGATTTGGCGATTTTGTAACCCATATCAGATCCACTATCATAAGAGGATTCTACCTGCTCCTCAATGCTCTGCTTAGGGGATGGTCTGTTCTCTGGATCTATCTCAACAATAGCAGGAAGGTCTGTGGTAATATTGATATGAGAGATGACTGATACCTTTGGTTCTCTATCCACAATCGCTTGAACATACTCACCAAAATACTGCGATGCGAATCCCGCAGTAGTGTCCCAGGTGCTCACGACAACCTTATATGGGATGTTCATTTGTTCTGGACTCCTACCAGCAAATGTCCCTATCAGTAGCTCATTCTCTGTGGGAACTATGCTCAACTTGATATTATTGTCCTTGTGAAGCCTCCTGAAATATCTCATTAGCTCTGCTAAGGTGTTTAACTCAAACTGGCAGAGACCATCCTTGGAGACAAAGTATACTACCTGACCTGGTGCTATATCGTACAGTTCTTTGGGAACTGAAAATTGGAGGGTGCTTTTGATTTTTGCGAGGTCCATATAAATCTATCTGTTGCTAAAAGTTCTCTTCTATATATTTCAGCAGTTCTGCAAATCCCGGATGGGAGAGATTGAGTGCTCCTCTGGGTGCTGTGTTCATTCCGTGTTCAAGCAGGTTAGCAAGGCCAAGGCGAGAGGTTGATGTTTGACCTATCATCTTTAACTTGGCGAAACGATTGTGCTGCTTTGACGGTTCAAAGTCTTTCGGATCCACATAAAAGTCCAACTCTATATCCATATCCGGGGAATAGGGAAGATCGTGACCTATCACCTGGAACTTGTAGAGAACAGCACTGTCTGGTGCAGAACTATATATGTAGCCGGTATCCCCTGTTTGGAGGTTGAAATACTGTGCCCAATAAACTTCACCATACTTAGCAAAGCATCCCGCCAAGTCAAAGAACTTGCTGTTTGCGGGCAGCATCCATACCTTGGCTTCCTTCCTGACAGGGGTTTTATGATTTCCCTTTGTCACAGGAGCATCACC
>CAMJKC010000208.1 GCA_946406305.1 uncultured Lachnospiraceae bacterium | reverse complement strand
AGTAACATTATAAGTTACAGGAGAAAGAGACTCATCAGTTGGAGTAAGAATGATTTGGGTCGCCTTCTGACCAGCTTTCCATGACAATGAAACACTTTTAGCCTGAATATCATCAGCACTGGGCTTATACATAATCTGTTCAGTTCCCGTTGTTGTCTTGGCAGTACTCCATTTTGAATCTCTTGAAGGATTATCTTCTGTAACCGCTTTTATACGGAAAGAATATACTGTCTCACCTATTTTTTTACTAAATATTTTTTGTGAAATTGAAAAAAATAAAATAAAATGTGAAAATATATAAAAAATAATTGAGGAAATTTTTATTATATTCCATAAAAGCGGTTGTTCTGATACTATGTTAAATGGGTGTATGGCAAAAGAAATTATAATAATTTCGGAATAATAAATTGACTTAAATATAGACCAATAAATTAAATAAGAAATTATTGTAAAAATAAAAGAAAAAATAAGTCGTTTTAAATATTTCATTTTATTTTTAAATCCTTTTGTTTTTTTGTTAATTTGTAGCCTTGCAAATTTTGAAAAATAAATACTTCAAAAAAAGTATATATGGAATAAAAAGTAATAAAAAAATTAATAATAAATAATAATAAAAAAATGTTGGTTAATCTTTCAATAAATATCACTCTCCTTTTCAGGGAACATAATACAACAATTTTTATGAAATGTCTATACTTTTTTTGAAAAATGTGGTAAAATGACAAAGGTTCTAATATTTCAACAAAATTCGACAAGTGGATTGAAGCATAAAAGTAAAAAATGTTTATAAAATATTAAATGGGAGGAATAGTTATGAAATTTAGTAAAGATACTAATTTAAGTGAAATAATAGAAAAAGCCCCAGAGAAAGTGGATATACTTTTGGAAGCTGGTATGCACTGCATTGGCTACATGGCTTCACAGTTTGAAAGTTTGGAGGAAGCATGTATGGTACATGGAATTGATGTTGATGAGTTAGTGCAGCAACTAAATAAGAATGAAGAAGAAAAAGAGAATTAGTTGATAAATGTTATAAATGTGTACTAAATAGTAAACTAGATTGGATTTTGCAGATATGGAGCTGCTTGAATATGTTATTAAAAAATTTGTATATTCAATCAAAAAGTTAGCTTAGATGTTGATTGAATTGCCATATTAGAGTATGTTAAACAAAATGCTATATATTAAAAGCTCAATATCAAATGTAAAAGCTAAACTTTAATTTAAATTGTTACAGCTTATTCTAATTCGCTCTCATGGGTATAATAGTTTTTATCCTCAGTATCCCATTAAGAGCCTGTAACTATCGTAACAGGCTCTTAATGGTTCTCACCACCGATACTGAAAATTAAAAAAATAGCTATTATACCTCTTACGCTACACTACTATTTAATTATGACAGTTGTAACTTTAAATTGAAAAAAAATTCACAAATTTTTCAAAATTTGTTGACAAAATAGAAAAAATGTTGTAAACTATACTAGCAGTCGCAAATAAAAGTGATTTTACTTGGGTCATTAGCTCAGGTGGTAGAGCACTTGACTTTTAATCAAGTTGTCCGCGGTTCGAATCCGCGATGGCTCACCAAACCAAGAATTTAAGTAATTTGCTTAAATTCTTGGAAAACTTTTTAAGGCCCCTTGGTCAAGCGGTTAAGACATCGCCCTTTCACGGCGGAGACATGGGTTCGATTCCCGTAGGGGTCACCAATATTTGCCACTTTAGCTCAGATGGTAGAGCAACTGACTTGTGGAATAGATAGAAAGAAATTTCTATTTTGAACTATTTTGCACCTTTATTTGGAAACAAATAGAGTGGACACCGCTAATTCGGGGAAGACTAAGTATTGAAAAGTATAAGTTAATCCCGAGCTAGAGAAGAAATTCTCGAGTGTAGAGACTTTATACGGTGTACCTAAGGCTACAAAGCTATGGTAAAGAGAAAGTCCAGACTACAAACACATTTGTGGTAATGAAAATTATAGTAGTATGAATCAGTAGGTCGCCCGTTCGATTCGGGCAAGTGGCTCCATAACTTAGAACCAGGCTTGTTTTAAAACTTGCTTGGTTCTTTGTTTTTCGAAACAGAGGTGATGTTATTGTATTGTGTAAATTGCAACAAAGAAGTAAACAAAAGAAATAAATTCTGCTCTATAATATGTCAAAAAGAATATCAATATAAAACATATATACAGAAATGGAAAAGTAATGAAGTTGCTGGAATGCGAGGAGAATATCAGATATCATCATATATAAAAAGATATATATTTGAAAAATATGAGAAAAAATGTGCTATTTGTGGGTGGGGAAAAAGAAATCCTTACACCAATAATATACCTTTAGAAATAGAACACAAAGATGGAAATTATAAAAATAATAGTGAGGAAAATTTAATTTTATTATGTCCAAATTGTCACTCTTTGACAAGCACATATAAAGGAGCAAATTTAAATCATGGAAGAAGTAGTAGGAAAAAATATAATAAATAATAGGAGTGATAAAATGTCAAAGACAGTTATAGTAACAGGTGCTTCCAGGGGGATTGGAGCAGCTATTGTAAATTTACTTGCACAAGAAGGTTATAATATTGTTTTAAATTATAATAAATCTGAAGAGATTGCAAAGAGAATGCAAAGAGAATTCACAGAAAAAGGATATAATGTGGAAATCTTTAAGGCAGATGTATCAAAAAAA
>CAMJKC010000207.1 GCA_946406305.1 uncultured Lachnospiraceae bacterium | reverse complement strand
GAAATATCAATTCCAACAAAATACATAGAGAACCTCCAAAAATAAATTTTACACTGGGGTAGACCACAAGAGATTCGACTATGTATTCACGTAAATAGAAACGTCAAAGTGTTAACTAACTAATTACCAATAAAGACGAAAATTTGTGGTTTGAGTCACCTCGTAACAGTCTATGCTGTAAAAATATAGATACAAATCCACAGTGTAATAAATTTATTATATAAGATTTTAAATAATATATAAAAGATATTTAGAAAGGAAATGTAATACATAATTAAATAATATGATTTATATATTAATTTAATAATTGTATTATACGTGAGATTATGAAAAAAGATATGTATGTTTTCCCAGCCATTATGGGAAAAGCAAAGGGGGAAAAAGAGTATAGTGTTTATTTCCCCGATTTAGATGTTGCGACATCTGGTATCGATGAAGTTGAAGCATTTGAATCTGCGAGGGAGCTACTTGGGCTTGTTATATATGGTAAAGAGAAAGATAAAGAAAAAATCCCTAAGCCATCTAAAATTGAATCATTAAAGATAGGAAAAAATAAATATACAATATTAGTGGATGTATATATGCCATCTATACGGTTGGCAGAAAATTCAAAAGCAGTGAATAGGACAGTTACATTGCCAGCATGGCTAAATGCACTTGCGGTATCAAAAAATTTTAATTTTTCTTTAACATTACAAGAAGCTTTAAAAGAAAAATTAAAAGTAGTATAAAGTAGTTAAAAAACTTGACAAAAAATAGTTATTTTCATATAATACAGTGTAATAAATATCGTGCAAATGTATTACAAATTAGTATTTTTTAGGAGGTTGTATTATGTCAACTATTAGTGTGAGATTAGATTCAAAGGATAAACATTTATTTGAAGAGTTTTGTAAAGATGTAGGTATGAGTATATCTACTGCAGTTAGTATGTTTGTAAAAAATGTAATTACTAATCAAAAACTTCCTTTTACAGTAGAGAGAGATCCATTTTATTCAAAAGAGAATATGGAAAGATTGGAAAGAGCAGTAGCGAATGCAAAGAGTGGCAAAAATATGCACTATCATGATTTGATTGAAGATTAGTATGAGAAAAAATTGGGAAGATTATACTTATTGGCAAGCACAAGATAAAAAAATAATTAAAAAGATAAATAATATACTTAAAGATATAGATAGAAATGGTTATAAATGTAGTGGACATTTAGAACCGCTAAAAGGGAATTTATCTGGGTATTATAGTGTACATATTGATAAAAAGAATAGAATAGTTTTTAAAATAAATAACATTAATGGACAAGATGAAGTTGAGATTCTTCAATGTGGCTCACATTATAAGGACAAATAAATATAATATTTTAAATCTGCTGAATGGCAGATTTTTTTTGTAAAATAAAATGAATCATTGTGGTGATATAATTTACACAGCAACAAGGAGTGAGCTATAGGAGCATTTGTAGGGGCGAAGCATAATCAGTGTAGGGGCAAGCATAATCAGAGTAGGGGGCAAGCATAATCA
The DNA here is from genome assembly GCA_946406305.1 of uncultured Lachnospiraceae bacterium. Lineage (GTDB taxonomy): Bacteria > Bacillota > Clostridia > Lachnospirales > Lachnospiraceae > UBA3633. The sequence goes on along the minus strand of CAMJKC010000207.1, from coordinate 1,256 downwards.
GTGTAGGGGCGAGCACTGCGAGCCCTATGAGTCTGAATGTGTTTGTGGAAAACAAAGCATTATGGAATTAATGTAGGGGCGAGCACCGCGAGCCCTATGAGTCTGAATGTGTTTGTGGAAAATAAAGCATTATGGAATTAATGTAGGGGCGAGCACCGCGAGCCCTTATAGGTTGTTCTACCCAAATTGATTGTTATTATTGAATGAATAAGATAAATTTGATATAATGAATTAGATGCATAAAATAATATAGGATGTATGAACTTATGAAAAATATTACGAACAATTTAAGCAAAAAATATATAATCTTACGATTGAGTTTTTAGAAAATAATTTAAAACTTGAGGTGATGAAGATTATTAGTGAAGAAAAATCTACACGCAGTAATATTTTTTCTTGTAAGATAGACTTAGAATCTTATAAAAAGGCAGTTTTGTCAAGATGAGTAGGTATGATGGAAAAGATGCATATTGTTATGATAATTCAAATGTACTCATTAACAAACTGAACATAACTGATGAAATAGAGTTAGAAGAAAAAAGAGAGAAAAATTAGTTTATAATGAAAGGAGTATAGTTATGATATCAATCTTAGAAAAGAAAAAAGAAACAAAAAACATTTCAAATAAAAATATAAATAATCATATGAAGAAAATAGTAAAAACTTATTTAGATTTAGGGTTAATTGATGGTTATATAGATAAAGATGGTAAAACAATTTTACCTAAGGAGTCATTTGATGATTGGGACTAAAAAGTATAAACCTTTGATATGGGACATTTATGATGCTGATGTATTTTTTGAAGATAAAATAGAGAAGAAAACAAGACCTGTGCTTGTGATTGATGAAATAAATAATATTTGTTTATCTTTAAAAATAACACATAATACAAAAAGAACTGGCATTGATGAGTATACAATAGTTGAGTGGAAAGAATCAGGACTAGATACAGAAAGTAATGTGCGGATATCAAAATTAATACCACTTGATAACAAATATCTAAATAACAAAAGAGGAGTTCTGCAACCTAACGATAGAAAGGCTCTAATTGAAAAAATAGAAACTTATCTTATTTTGAATAATGCGAAATATACATTAAGTTTATTGAAAAAGATGAAAAAAAATATTGATAAAAATAAATAACTTGATAATAAATTTAAAATATAAAAATCTAATTCAATACTTTTTTTGTTACAGAAATAAAGTAAAAGTGTAAGGGATTGACAGTGGTGACTTAGTGAGTAGAAACAAAACCA
>CAMJKC010000206.1 GCA_946406305.1 uncultured Lachnospiraceae bacterium | reverse complement strand
ATATCGCAATTTGATTTTTCGATTGCTCTAACAAAATTTTTTGTTGCATCTCTTACTATATAATCATCACAATCTACAAATTGGATATATTCTCCAGTTGCTTTATCTAATGCAATATTTCTACTTCCTGATACTCCAACATTTTCATCTGAATGTATGCTTATAACTCGCTCATCTTTTTTAGCATATTCATTCATTATTTCAAATGAGTTATCATCACTTTTGTCGTCAATCAAAAATAATTCAAAGTTTTTGAACTCTTGATTTAATATACTATCTACACATTTTCTTATATAATTTTCGCCATTATAAACTGGAACTATTATACTTACTTTAGGCATATATAAATCCTTTTCTTGTTGCTGCGAACTGTGTGAGTAGCCTTACAAAACAACGAGCCTGTTGCTATGAACTATGTGAGCAGCCTTACAACACAACGAACTTGTTGCTGCGAACTGTGTGAGCAGCCTACTCGTCTTGTCGCTCACAGAGTTCGCGACTACAAATGCAAAAGTTTCCCCCAAGAGGACTTCCTCGCTTCGCTCACAGTGCGCGACTACAAAGTTTTGTTGCTGCGAACTATGTGAGCAGCCTACCCATCTGTCGCTCACATAGTTCGCGACTACAAAAGCAAAAGTTTCCCCCAAGGAACTTCCTCGCTTCGCTTAGGGCACACACTACAAGAATCGTGAAAATACTTCTCCTGCTTTACCATGATATACATAATCTATCTCATCTTCATTTGGCACTTTAGACAAATTTATGAGTATTAGTTTATGACCTCTATAATATCTTATAAGTCCTGCTGCAGGATACACTACTAAAGAAGTTCCTGCAATTATCAAAGTCTCACATTCTGATATTGCTTTTATACTTTTAGATACTACATTATCATCAAGTGGTTCTTCATATAATACAATATCTGGTCTAACTATACCACCACATTCACAAGTCATTATATCATTTTTGTCATTTACTACTTCTTCTATAGAATATTCTTTACCACATTTAGTGCAATAATTTCTAAATGAAGTGCCGTGCAATTCATATATTGTCTTGCTACCTGCTCTATGATGTAAATCATCTATGTTTTGAGTAACTATTGCTTTCAATTTGCCTTCTTTTTCAAGTTTAGAAAGTGCTTTGTGTGTTGCATTAGGCTCTGCATTAAGCATAGGTTTTAGGCATTTATTTTTATAGAACCTATAAAACTCTTTAGGATTATTTATAAAAAACGAATGACTAATAATAGTTTCTGGTGGATAATCATATTCCATATTATATAGTCCATCTGTAGAACGAAAATCTGGTATATTACTTTCTGTAGAGATACCTGCCCCACCAAAAAACACTATATTGCTACTATTATTAATTACATTGACAATATCATCAACACTTGCCAACATATCACACTATTTCCTTCTTTGTAAAATGTCCATATTTACATATTTCAGTGAGCCAAGTAGGGTTCTCTTTTATTATTTTATTATATCTTTTTACTATATTACCTACTTTACATATTTCATAATCTTCTTCTGTAGGTTTTTGAAATTTATTTTTCTTCTCTACATTATCATAATACTTAATACGGATAGATAAAGGTTTTGATAAACCTATACTATAACCTATCTCTACTTCTACATTTCTTGCTTTGTTTTGTTCAAGATATTTTACAGCAAGCTCTCTTGCTATATATGCACCTGATCTATCAACTTTTGTCATATCCTTACTTGAAAATGCTCCCCCACCTACTTGACCAAAAGTATGATAATTGTCTATAAGTAGTTTTCTACCAGTAAGACCACTATCACCTATTATACCACCTATCTCAAATCTTCCTGTAGGGTTAAATAAGTATTCTTCTATCTCTATATTATACTCTTTACATATATTATCGATAATATCTTTTAATATTTTATCTGTCTTGTCTCTTTCTTTTTCTGTATTTTGATAACTGCACAAAAAAGTTTTTATTTTTATTAATTGATGATTGTTATCATAATAACCAGTAATTTGTGCTTTACCATCTGCCTTAAACCTATTGTCAGTTTCAAACAATTTAGTATATTCTCTTGATAATCTTTGTAGTATTACTTGAGCCATAGGTAAGCACTCTTTAGTTTCTGAAAATGCATAGCCATAACATATTCCTTGATCCCCTGCACCCATTTCTTTGTCATTTGTTTCATTAACACCTTGTGCAATATCGGCACTCTGCTCACAAGTATTGTCTATTATCTCCCATTCATTTTCATCATAACCAAAATACTTAAGTAAGTCTTTAACAATTTTTTCTTTATTAACTTTTGCTTTACTTGTTATTTCACCAGTGATAAATATTTTATATTTACCACAACAAGTTTCTACTGCTACTCTGCTACTTATGTCTTGTTGCAAATAAGCATTCAAAATATTATCACTTATTTGGTCAGCAATTTTGTCAGGATGTCCAATGAACACTATTTCATTGGTTCTTAAAAACTCATACTCATTTTCTTTTAACATATTTTCACCTCGGATTTTTAGAAAACACAAATTAATTATATACCACACATCTCATATAGATTCTTGCAACTATGAAACAAATTAATTTGTGTTTATTATATTTCCTACAAAGTCCAGGTTTAAAAAAGCTCCACATTAGTGGAGCAATTTACAACCCCATCGAACTAGCTTTAGCACAGAAAGAATAAATATCAATCTAATAAATATAGTATTTAATCATAGTTCTCGTTTTATACCATAGGGCAACTCCAAATAATAATTTGGAGTTGCCCTATGTGAGCTA
>CAMJKC010000205.1 GCA_946406305.1 uncultured Lachnospiraceae bacterium | reverse complement strand
AAAGTAAGTACTTATATGAAAATGCAATGGTCGATTTAAGATATGCTAAAGAAGAAAATGTTAATAATTATGATATAACTGATTTTATAAATAATTATATTGATTCCGTAAAAAAAAGTGTAAAAGCAAAAATTGACAATCAAGATAAAACATATAATTTTTATACAGAATATAATCCTGCAGCAGAAATAGGATATCAGTTTTACAAATCAACTATTGGAAATAGTCAAAAGTATAATATACTTATATATGGGTTAGAATCAAGAGAACTAAAATATATGATTAAGCATGTGACAGATGAAGATATCATTAGTTATAATAATGAAACACTTGAAAAAAATATTAAAACTCAGTTGGAACAATATTTTATACATACAAAAGGTGATAAATGGTATATAGATTCTAATGAGAATGAACATATTGAATTGCCCTATAATGTATATTTAGATTATGTTTCTAACAAAAAACAGAATAAAAATGTTTGCGATACAGTACTAAAAATTAAAATAAAAGATAAAATAAATAATGAAAGTGCTAAAAACAACAAAATTTTGAATTGTGAAATTACATATAAAGATTTTGAAGGAAATATTATAAAGGATACTGGTGGGGTAAGCATTAAGTATGATAGTTCTAATAATATTAAAGTAAATGCACAAGGCATGTTAGGAAGGTTATTTTATAATTTTCCTAAAGGTGTGCTAGTTTACAATGCTGCAACTATTAGAGCTGGTCAGCATGATTATGATGAGGCGGTAAGAAAAGAACAAGAAGAATTAGATACACTTACAGCTGAAAGGGGAAAATTAGGGCTTGAGCAAACTCCAATGTTTAATTGGGATGATTATGATGAAGATGGTAATTATATAGCTGAAGACAATTCTTCTACAATGTCATTTGATGATATATTAAAGCATAGTAAAGAAATTATGAAAGAAAAAGGTGTAGAAGAGTCTACTTTGAGTAGAGAAGAAGTAGTGGAAAGGTTTAATAGAATTAGGCAGGGATTACCATTAGACTAATATTTTTTTTGTATAATAGAAACTTAAAGTTTTATATAGAGTATATGATTATAAAAGTAATTCAAAACTAAATGATACTGATTTAGATGGTTTATCAGATAATTTTAATAATAAACCATTAGATAATAAGTTTAAAGGAACATCAACTGATATAGGGAAAGTTGAATATAATCAAGACTTTAGATGGTTTTATACTAATAATAAAAAGTATAATGATGAAGTAGCAGTAATGTCACTTATAATGAGCAATCTTGCTGATGGGAATACAGTAAGCACAGACCAAGCAAGTGGAGATATAACTACATATTTAAGAAATATAGGTTTTACGAATCCACAAAATATAGGGGAGTATGGCGATAATATTTATATAGCTAAAAAGACAGTTCAGTATTATGATAAGAAGAAAGTGTTACTAAAACATATTACTTTAAGAGAATGACTGATAACTTGCTTGAATTTAATTATGATTGGTTATGTTATATTAAGGCAAGTAAAAATGCTTGTAAGAATAATCATCAATATGTTAAAAAAACAGGTTCAATACTTAATTATTATATTGATTGCGAGCCAGTATCAGGTTTTGAGTATAATGATGTAGGTGATGACTGTGTAAGATTTGCATTTGCAGTATTAGAGTTAGGGACTGGGGAAGAGGCAAAGAATCTTGGTAATTTAGGGAAAGATGCAAGACAATTTATAACAGATAATATTACTATAGCTAATATGTCTACTTACTTTGATATTTATACAAGAGAAGATTTTATAAATGAGTTTAATAAGGGTTTACAAGATGATGATATGCTTGTATCAAAAAATGGAGATGGAATAAGCAATACACAAAAAAATACAAGAAATCATTGTGAATTTATATATAATAGTACATTGTCACCTATAGGAGTGTTTGGTTGGGGGAATGTAAAGAAAAAAGCTGATTCACGAGCAAGACTTTCAATCAGAACTAATAGTAGCACAAATATAAAGTATGTTTTTAATAGTGAAGATGGAACATATTATTCTGCGAAGGTACAGTAATATGAGTAGATGGACAAAGATTAAAATGGTATTAGGTATTGTAGGAACAATTTTAGCTATATTACTAATAGTATTATTAATAAACATTAATAAATTTATAAATAGTAATGATGCTAACATTCAAAATGAACCTGTGATAAGTGATAAATTAAATATGGATGATGATTTTGTAATGATTATTAGGGCAACTGCAGAAAGGAATTCTGATTGGAGCAAACTTCCACTATCAAACGGATTTAAAAAAAAGTATAATAATAAGTATGGCATTTTAGGTAAAGATGATAACTATACTTATTTATCAAGTAATTCTTATGATTCAAATAAATTAGATAATATTGTTGTGCTAAATGTCGACCATGAGTATAAACAAGAGTATTATTACATTTACTATACCATAAATGAAAATAACGAACTTGATGATGTAGAGATAATTGACAAAAAGTTATTATATAATGAGAATTGGGAAGAAGTGAGTAAATAAGAGATAGATAGATTGATAAATAATACTAAATCCACTAAAAATTCATATAGAAAATTACATTAAAAATTGGTATAATAATAAGAGAATATATTTAGGATTAGGGTATAAAACACCAAATGAAGTTTATTATAATCAAGTATCATAAAAATAATTCATTTAATAAGGGTTACTTTTTTAATATAAATCCAAATATATAAAAGATATTTAGAAAGGAGATGTAATACAAGATTAAATAAAATAATTTATATATTAATTTAATAATT
>CAMJKC010000204.1 GCA_946406305.1 uncultured Lachnospiraceae bacterium | reverse complement strand
ACCTAATATTTAGACCAAATTAGTTAGATAAAATAACTAAGGAGGTCTATTTTTTTTAATCAATGTGTATCACATAATAACTCACTTTAAACACAAAGCAAGATGGAGAGCAAAATATTGACTTTTTTAATCAATTATCATATAATATAGGCATAATAGATGTTAAGGAACATGTAAAAAACCTGTTTAATAGATGTTAAGGAACATGTAAAAAAACTGTTTAATAGATGTGGCAAAACATGTAAAAAATTGCACTAATAGGGGACTAACATCTTGTTAGTCCTTTTTTATAAGGAAATGATAAAATAAAATATGGAATTAAATAAGTATGATAATATTGAACAAGTTCTTGAAACTATAGGGGAAGAAGTAAAAGGTCTTTCTAAAGATGAATTTAATGATGAAGAAAATAGCTATTATGAGAATTTATATAAAAAAAGCATAGGGGGGGGGTTAATATGGCAAATGTAAAAGAAAAAAAAATAAGCGATATGTCTTTTAAAGAAATTGCAAATTTATATGGGTATAAACCACAAAAATATAAAGATTTTTGCAAAACTCCTGAAGCTGAAGAATATGCTTTAGATGAAGAAGATGTAAAATATTATAAGGAGAGTGTTGGATTAAAAATATAATAAATAAAATATATTATATGAGGAGGTTGATAGTTATGAGTAAAATAGTTAAATTACAAAATGGAAAAGAAATCGATTTTGATATTTTATATCCACCTGAGCAAAGACTACTAAAAAATCATTTAGATGAGTATGATCCTGCTGATGATATATATGGAGAAGTCACTGAAGAAGAAAGAATAAAGTATGGATTACAAAAAGTATAGTATATATAATGCAATCGTTTATTTTGAAGAAATAAAAAAGCAATTAAAACTCGCTGAAAGTCAAACTGAAGACCAAGATGAAGAACCACCAAAATTAAAACCATAGGAGGAAAAAAGTATGAAAAGAGAATTAAGTAAAGATGAAAAAATTCAATTAGGTGCTAAAATATTCTGTGGTGTTTTATGTGTGTCACTTGTAATATGAATTATGAAAGAAAATACAATTTAACATTAAATGAAAATATATTTTTAGCAAAGCGAAAAATTATTGATACAATATATAAACAAGCACGGTTAGAAGGAATTAATATAACATTCCCACAAACTAAAGTTATATATGAGCAAGGCATAATAGATAAAATGAATGTAGAAGATATAACAAAAGTTATTAATCTAAAAAGAGCTTGGATAAGATTATTTAATACAATAAAAGAGCCATTAAATTTAGAATATATAAAAAAAATACATTATGATGTAAGTATTGGTGAAGCATTAACAAGTGGCGAATTAAGAAATGGTGAAATAGGAGTAGAAGGGGTAAATTATATACCTAAAATTCCAACTGAAAATGATATAGAAAATTTGTTAAATAAAATTGAAAATATGAATAATCCAATAGATAAAGCACTTGAATATATAGCAGAAGGAATAAAAAATCAATTTTTTTGGGATTGCAATAAAAGACTTTCATTTATAATAGCAAATAAAATATTAATTAATAATGGTTGTGGAATAATTGCAGTTCCAGAGGAAAACTTATTAGAATTTCATCAAAAATTAAAAAATTACTATGATAAAAATGAAAAAGAAGAATTTAAAGAATTTCTATATAATACTTCTATTGCAGGAATGACAAAACAAGACAATGAATTATATAAAACTAAATTAAATAGTGATATTGATAAAAATATATTAGAAAATCAAAACTCAATAAAACTATAAAAAGAGAGTAAAAGAACAAACTCTCTTTTTTTATTTTAATATATATCAAAATAAACAAATTTTTAAAGTTGTATATTGACTTTATAATATATTTTTGTTAATATAATTACATAAAGAGGGAACCATAACCTTATAAAAGTGGAAAGAAAAAAGAGGGAACCATAACCTTATAAAAGTGGAAAGAAAAAAGAGGGAACCATAACCTTATAAAAGTGGAAAGAAAAAGAGAGTGAAAACTCTCTTTTTTACTAAAAGGACAAAAAATGAAAAATTTAATGTTATTTGAATTAGAAGAAAATTATTATAATTTTTTAGTAAAATATGATAGTAAAATAATGTATAACAAAAATGCTCCAATAGGTTCAAGACCTTATGTTGGAATTGTATTAGACATAAATAATTATAAATACTTTGCACCACTTACAAGTCCAAAACCAAAACAAAATAAACAAAAAATTAGGCATTCTATAGATATGATACTAATTGATAATGGGAAATATGGTGCTATAAACTTAAATAATATGATACCAGCAAAACTTTGTTTTTTAAAAATCAAAAAATATGATATTTTAGCTAATGATACACTTAAAGAAAAGCAATATAAATTATTATTAGCAAATCAAATTCAATGGTGCAATATATTAAATAATAAAAATCTAATAAAAACTAATGCTGACCAAATATATAAAATAAAAAATAATAATAGAGTTAAAAACAAAAATATATTGAAGCTTAAAGAAAGATGTTGTGATTTTAAAATATTAGAAAACCAATGTGATATTGCATTTAATGTATTAATGGAAAAAGCTACTAATTATAAAAATACCATACCAAAAATGAATACAAAAAATTAATTATTAAGTGTCCAACCATTGGACATAATTTAGAATATAATAAAAAGTTAAAAATAAAAATTAAAATGTAAAATAAGAATTCACCATATAAATTCAATAGAAAATTTACTGTTGACAGAAAAATAGTGTCTATTGTATAATATTGACTATTGAATTTGATAGT
>CAMJKC010000203.1 GCA_946406305.1 uncultured Lachnospiraceae bacterium | reverse complement strand
TGAGTTTATTGATGAGTGGATAGGCATAAGCACATATTACACTGACAAAGATGGAAATTGCTCAGGTTCATTTAATCCACAACTAATATTTGATAAGAGACCAATTATTGATTTCAAATGGTTACTTGCCGACACAAAAGAGAATAGACAAAAGATACTAAAAGAAGTAATAAGAATGTATCAAGAGAACATAAGATTAAAGACGGCAAGTAATAAATAATAGCGATAAGATATTTAGATAGATTCCTTTCTTTTTAAGGGGAGATAGTGGAAACACTACTCCTCTTTTTCGTGGAGATTTTATGAGTATATTAAAGAATTTTTTAAGCATTTTTAAGTCAAGAGACAAACCACAAAATAGAACCCCAGGTTCAGCATTTAGTTTTGTGTTTGGTGGCACAACAGCAGGAAAAAATGTATCAGAAAGAAGTGCAATGCAGATAACGGCTGTTTATGCATGTGTGAGAATTTTAGCTGAATCAGTCGCATCACTTCCACTACATTTATATAAATATAATGCCACAGGTGGAAAAGTGAAAGCAATGGAGCATAATCTTTATCATTTACTTCATAGTGAGCCAAACCCTGAGATGAGTTCATTCGTGTTTAGAGAAACACTTATGACTCATATTTTATTATGGGGCAATGCTTATGCTCAAATCATTAGAAACGGTATGGGAGAGGTGGTAGCACTATATCCTCTAATGCCAAACAAGATGACTGTTGATAGGAATGATAAAGGAAAAATTATTTATAAGTATAGGCACGATAAAACTGAGGCAAACACAATAAAGAAAGAAGATGTAGAACTTAAGGCATCGGATGTGTTACATATCCCAGGCCTTGGATTTGATGGTCTTGTCGGTTATTCACCAATAGCAATGGCGAAGAATGCGATAGGTTTATCAATAGCAACTGAAGAGTATGGTTCTAAGTTCTTTGTAAATGGTGCGATGCCATCTGGAATATTAGAGCATCCTGGAACAGTTAAAGACCCAGATAAAGTTAGGGAGAGTTGGAGTAACACCTTTGGTGGATCGGGTAACTCTGGAAAGATTGCTGTCCTTGAAGAAGGTATGCAATTTAAAACGATAGGCATTCCACCTGAGCAGGCACAGTTTCTTGATACTCGCAAATTTCAATTGTTAGAGATAGCAAGAATATTTAGAATACCGCCTCACCTACTTGGAGATTTAGATAAGTCATCATTTAACAATATGGAGCAACAATCTTTGGAGTTTGTTAAGTTCACATTAGAGCCTTGGCTTGTTAGATGGGAACAAGGACTTGAGAGAGCATTATTTAATGAGCGAGAAAAGAAAGATTTATTTTTTAAGTTTAACCTTGAGGGTCTTCTTCGTGGTGATTATGAATCAAGAATGAAAGGCTATTCAATAGGAATTCAAAACGGATTTATGTCGCCTAACGATGTTAGAAGCCTAGAAAATTTAGACCTTATACCAGAAGAAGAAGGTGGAAACTTCTATATGGTTAATGGAAACATGATGCAACTTAAATATACAGGTTCTGCTTATGACTCATATTATGACGATGACAAGCATAGAGATACAAAAGAAGAGAAAGAAGAAAAGCAAGAATCTGACAACGGACAAACTACTGAAAACAAGGAGGAAAAAACTAATGAGGAAGTTTTGGAAATGGAAGAACATACAGAACATAATAAAAAACGAGGAAACAGGCGAAAGTTCCACACAGGAAGAGAGAGTCCTAATACTTAATGGAACTATAGCAGAGGAATCGTGGTTTGATGACGAAGTTACGCCTGCTGTGTTCAAAGAAGAGTTACAAGCTGGAACCGGTCCAATAACCGTGTGGATTAACAGCCCAGGTGGTGACTGCATAGCCGCAGCACAAATCTATAACATGTTAATGGATTACAAGTTTGATGTCACAGTAAAGATTGATGGTATAGCTGCATCGGCTGCATCAGTAATTGCTATGGCAGGAACTAAAGTTTTGATGAGTCCAGTTTCACTCATGATGATTCATAATCCAGCAACTATAGCATTTGGTGACAAAGCAGAAATGAAGAAAGTTATTGAAATGCTTGATGCTGTAAAAGATTCAATCATGAATGCATATGAAATAAAAACAGGATTAAGTTCAAATGAAATCTCAAAACTTATGGATAACGAAACTTGGTTTGATGCTAAGAAAGCATTAGAACTTAAGTTTTGTGATGAGATTATGTCACGAGACAATGTTTCGGATTTCATTGAGAGTAATCCGTTTATGTTTCAAAAGAACTTATCTGAGAGCAACTTAACAAATAAGCTCATGGATAAGTATTTAATCAAGAAACCAGCGGTTGAAGAAACCGCAAAGAAAGAAGACACCCTATCAATTGCAGAAATTGATAGAAGACTAAACCTAATTGAAAAGTTTATGTAGGAGGAAAAAGACATGAAAGTTAACGAATTAATACAAAAAAGAAAAGAGGCATTTGAGAATGCCAAGAAGTTTGCTATGGAGCACCAAGATGAGAATGGTGTGTTATCTGCAGAGGATAAGGCAACTTATGAAAACATGGAGTCAGAGATTGCAAAGATCACTGAAGCTATTGATAGAGAGAGAAGGGCGGAGGCTATGGAAAAAGAGCTCTCACACCCTATGAATGCTCCAATAGTTGAGACTCCACAAAACAATGCTCCACTTGATGAGAAACCAGCTAAACCTAAAAAGGTTACAGCACTTGCAGAGTATAAGGAAGAGGTATTAAAGGCTCTTAGAAGTAGGAAGCCTATAGTATCTAACTACTTGCAAGAAGGCATTGATGCATCAGGTGGTTATCTTGTA
>CAMJKC010000202.1 GCA_946406305.1 uncultured Lachnospiraceae bacterium | reverse complement strand
CTGTTGACAGAAAAATAGTGTCTATTGTATAATATTGACTATTGAATTTGATAGTATATTGTTTTTTTGTTAAAGGAAAACTGCTTTAGCTTTATATGTAGCACAAGCTTGAATATAAAATGAAGAATATATTGACTATCAATTATAATATAGAAAGATGATAACCAATATAAAAACAGAAAATTTAGATTGTAACTTTTTTGTGGAAAGAAATAAATTCAAGTTTCTAACTACAGTAAAGAGAGTATTTCTTTTAATTGGTAATTTAAATTACTGTAGTTTTGATATAGCAAAATTTAATAATAAAAATATTAAAGTCATAGTCTCGTAAGAGAATGTGACTTTTTTGTTATATAAAAAAATAAGGAGTAAAAAGGAAAAAATGAAAAAATTTATATCATTAGTATTGGTAATAGCAATGGTGCTAACTGGGACAGGAGTGTCGACATTTGCTGGAGCACCAAGTTGGCAGCAGCAAAAAGCAGAGCATGAGAGGCTTGAAAAAGAGGCTTTAGAGGAAAAAGAAAATAATAATTTGAATTTAGAAAATGAAGAAACTGATGTTTTAGAAGAAGAATCAATGTTAGACAGTGGAGTTAATGATGAAAATGACAAGAATCAAGAAGGAGAAACTGATGTCTTAGCCGATACTGATGATTTAGATTACGAAACAAAAGTAGATGAAAAAGAGACAGAAAAAGAAGAAGAAACCGATAAAGAAACAGAAGTAGAAATAGAAGTAGAAAAGGAAACAGAAAAAGAAACAGAAGTAGAAAAGGAAACCGATAAAGAAACAGAAGTAGAAAAGGAAACAGAAAAAGAAACAGAAGTAGAAAAAGAAACTGATAAAGAAACAGAAGTAGAAAAGGAAACCGATAAAGAAACATATAAAGAGACAGAAGAAGATAAAGAAACAGATAAAGTAGAAGAGACATCTACTAAAAAAGAAGAGATAATAGATGAAGAAATAGTTGAAATGGTAGATGTTACATTAGATTACTTTTTAAATAGATTATTTATCAATAAAGAAAGAATTACTGAATTGTCTTTTGTGAGAGGTAATAATAATTTATCTGGCCAAATGGTGAATTTAGCATATGGTATCAATGCTTATGTTGATGGAACAAAAGTAGTAGTTAATATTGATAAAAATATAAATGCAAAACTACCAGTTGATTCAAGAAAATATTTTCAAAATATGAAAAATGTAAAAAAGATAGAAGGTTTAGATATCTTAGATGCTACTGATGTAGAAGATATTTCAAGTATGTTTGAATATAATCATAAATTGGAAAGTATAGACATAAGTAGTTTTAGTAAGGCTTTAAATATAACACACATAATGGATATATTTAGACAAAATCATTCATTAAAAACAGTAAATATTGAAGGTATAGATACAAGTAAAATTTCTGATATGAGAGGGCTATTTACAGATTGCAGTGTTTTAACTGATATTAAAGGCTTAGATACTTTAGATACAAGTGGTGCGACTACACTTGAATGGCTATTCCATGGAAACAAAGCTATAGAAGAGTTGAATTTGTCAAATTTTGTAATAGGTGATGATGTTTCTTTAATACATATGTTTGAGAAATGCACAAATTTGAAAAGAGTATATGTAGGTTATGGTTGGCCAGAGAGTAAAAGAAACATAGAAGCTACAACAGCAAAAGCAGGTGTTTTATTCATATGTAAAGAAGAAAAATTTGCAGACTTATATAAGGGTTATGAAGATGTATTTACTTTAAATGACAATGTGCTTAAATTAGAGAGAGATGTAGAATTAAGTTCATGCCTAAATGTAACTGATATTGATTTAGTATTAGATTTAAATGGTCATAAGTTGGAATCTCCAATAAATGATTATGCCATATATGTAAAAAATGCTAATTTTACAATTATAGACACTACTTATGAAAATAAGGAAAATGAAGAGAGTCCTAAAGTTTCATATGAAATGGAAAATAAATATGCTGGGCAAGTAATAGGAAGAAGTGAAAAAGCAGCAATATATATACAAAATTCTGTAGTGAATTTGAATCAAGGCTATATTGTTGGAGCTAGTGAAAAAATAGAATCGGTTGAAGAGAGTGTAGAAGAAGAAATAAGCGATGAAGAAGAGCAATATGAAGCAGAAGCAGTAGGTTTAATAAATAATTATGACACAAGTGGGAATGTATATTTAGATGGAGTTCCTGCTATTATTGCAAAAGAAACAAGTTTAAACTTTAATGGTGTATATGTAAAAGGTGGAGATGGTAAATCATACGATAATCAAAAGGGCGGAAAAGGTGCCCCTGCAGTAATGGCGATGTATGAAAATGCTGATTGTAAAATTAATTTGAATAAAGGATACATTGTGGGTGGAAAAGGAGGTAATGGAAAAAGGTGTAATGTATCTGCACTTGCTGGTGAAGGTTTAATAATAAATGATGAAGTAATTAATATAGCAGAAAAAGATAATCCCATTTTAATAACTACATATGGAGAAAGTGGAGGCTTTGGTGGAGGAGATGGTGGAGAAGGTATAAAAGTATCTGGAAATATAGAAGTAGAAAATGTCATTATATCTGATGATATATTTATTACTGGTGGAGATGGTGGAGAAGGAGATAAAACTGAAAATAATATATTTTTTAAGACTAAGTATAAACCAAGTGGTACTATAAAATTAAGTGATATTAAGAAAGAAAAATATAGTTCTGTTGATGAAGGGATAGTAACAAGTGTTAAAAGGCAAAAGCAAGCAGGATGGTGTTGGATTTTTGCGGGCATAGCTACTGCAGAAACTTATATGTTAAAGAATTTTCCTGAGTGGTGTAAA
>CAMJKC010000201.1 GCA_946406305.1 uncultured Lachnospiraceae bacterium | reverse complement strand
AATAGGTGGAGCAAATAATCAATCATTATCTTGGTCAACTGTAGGTGGATCATTTGAGATGAATGATACATATTATCTTTTATCAAAAGGTGGAGCATTATATACCAATGGTGTATATAATGTAACTATTAATGGAACAAGATTTGATTCAAATCTTTCATATAATGGTTCAAGCATATATATAGAAAAGGCAAAAAGTATAACTACTTCAATATATAAACTTTCTACTGAGACTACTCAAATAACAAATAGTGGTAGTAATCATGGAATTAGTCAAACATTGCCTACAAATAGATTTTTAGGAAATCCTGCATCAACATTTGATAATATATTAAAAGAATGTCACACAGGTGGAGCTATGTCACTTATAAATATAGGTGATAATGATGAAGATAGCTCTATAGATATGGATTTAAAAGATTTAGATATATTGAACAATTTTGCAACAAATAGAGGATCTGCTATATATTTATATAGTGATTATCATAATAATGATTTTAGAGATTTAGCCGATTTTAATTTAACAAATATTAAAAACAACAATAACACATTATATAATGTTTCAAGTGATACATCAGATGGTGGAGCTGTGTATAATGATGGTTGTGAAGTTAGATTTTCAGCAGATGTAAAAATAGAAGCAAATAGAAATACTATATGGCTTGGTGATTATGGAAATATGACCATGGCTTATAGTCAAACACAAAGAGGTGCAACAGAAGGTGGTAGCGGAGATGTTGGAAAAACATTAATAAAAGCAAATAAAGGAAATTATGTAATTGGTTTTAATAATTATGGTGCTGGTAGCCAAAATAGAAAATTAAAACTTTATGGTGGAGCTATATTTGAAAATGATTTAAATGCTATGGTAGGATCAACTAATTTCAATTTAGCCGATAATACTACAGTAGATGTTGGTATTTTTGAATCAAGAGCACAAGGAACTGAAACAATTTATGCTGCTGATTTGATTTTTGGTGGTGCAATAGAAATATCTAAAAATAAAAGAACAGGAAGCACTGCACAAAGCCCAGAAGGTGTTACAAAAGATGTTTATCAAGATATACCTCTTGAACAATCTACTACTGTAACCTACAGCAGAAGATTTAATTTATTAGCAAGCACTGAAACAGGTAAAAAATTATATCATAACTGCATACTTGCATTTACACCATTCAATGTTGAAAGAGATATGGATGATCAATTACATATAGAAATAGCAAAAGAATATAAATTATTAATGGGTGAAGGTGCTTCTCAAGATTTCAAATTTACATCTCAATGGATAGATGGACTAAATGTATCTGGTGTTCCATCAGAAATGTTCTTGAATGATAGAGAAGAAGATGTGAATGATAATAGAAGATTGTTTGCAGATACTATAGAAGGTTCTGCTACATATGGCCTTATAAGTTTGGTTCACGATTCACAACTTATAGGTTATAAATTTGATATGTTAAGTCATACAAATGATATGGAACCATTCTCTACTCAATATGTAAGAAGAAATGGTGGTAGAATGTTTAGACCAGCAAAACCAAATGCTGTATCAGAAGATGGTTCTTTAAGATATAATGACACAAACACAGTCAGAGCATTTGACTTTATGGGTTGGACAGCAGATACAACAGAGGGCAGATTTGCAGTATGGGATTTTGATAAAAATATAAATCCTCCACTTGATACTGAATATCAAAAAACTACTTTGTATGTTATATATCAACTTATAAATCATAGACATAAAGTTTGTGGTAATACAGTTGATGTATGTGAACATATTAATGATGACCAAACACATACTGTATTCTTCGGTGACCCTGACTATGAATTTGCATCTCAATCTAATGTAGAATGTAGAAGTATAGAAGTAGCAACTGCTGCTCAGTTATTCTATGCTAAATGGCATCCTGAATATATGTATGTTTTAACTAATGATATAGTTATACCAGAATATATTTATCAAAGACCAACAGAGGGAGTATTAAATGATAAAGAGAAACCTATAGATGGATTAAAACTTTGCTTAAATGGTTATAGCTTAACTATGGCATCTGGTAATAATAATTCAATATTTAGTTTAACAGGAAACTGTTATATATGTAATTGTAGTTTAAGAGATAATGACATACATGCTCCTAATGCAGAACTTGGATATGAAGATAGTAATCAAAGTAGAACAAATGACTATGTAGGTGATGCAAACAATAAGAGCATAATATATACAAATTCTACAAATAAAAATACAAAACTTAATTTCTATGGACACAGTTATACTGGTGTAGATAGTGGAGTAAATGGATATATCAATTTAAAAAATATAGTTTTAAATGATAATGAACACTTCACAAGTCTCACAGATGGTGATGAGTTAGTTATGGACTATGTTGGAATGAAAAATGCAAATATTTCTGATAATTTTGCAAAATCACCTTGCAACACTTATGTGTCAAGTTCATTGTTTGATACAAACTATTTAGATGGGGTAGATACCAACAAAAATGTTAATTTATTTGAAGTGAAAGATGGCACAAATAATAAGTCAGAGATAATGTTCCATACAAATGAATTTAAAGCCAATGTAGGAAAGAATACTGCAAGTCCTAAAGGACTAATATATATAGATACTAAAAAGGATGCCTCTACAATAGAATTTCAAGAAAATAAATTTAACCAAAATGATTTACACAGAGAATTGAGTTGTATAAATATTGTAGGAAACACTACAAGCCCTGTTAGAGCATTACAAGTAAAATTTGCTACCAATGAGTTTGATGGAAATATTGGTGGATGTATAAATACTGTGGCATTACAAGCAAATGAATGGACATTTAATAATAATGAATTTAAAAATAATTTATTAAAAA
>CAMJKC010000200.1 GCA_946406305.1 uncultured Lachnospiraceae bacterium | reverse complement strand
ATTTTTTCATCATCATCATGCAACACAACTAACATATTTTTTTTGAGCAATAAATTTGCTGCGGCTATACCACTTTTCCCTGCTCCAAGCACCAACACTTTATCATTAGTTTCCATATTCCCTCCAAACTCACATAGATTACTTAAATAAAATATCTCTAAACATAAAAATATATGAAATGATACACATAATAATTGTAAAAACAGTAAATAGTATTACAATTTTATTTTCACTAAATCCACACTTCTCAAAATGGTGATGTATAGGAGCCATTTTGAAAAATCTCTTACCCTTAGTTTTCTTAAAATAAGAAACTTGAATGATGACAGATAAAACTTCAATAAAATATATACTGCCATATATCAATATATATATAGGGAAACCAGTTGCTATTCCCATAAAAGCAATATAGGCTCCTAAAAATAATGAACCTGTATCTCCCATAAAAAGTCTTGCTGGATATTTATTGTAAATCAAAAATGCAATCAAAACGAACAAAAATAAAATATTATATTCTACTAATTCCACTTTTCTGTAATCATTAAGTGCTATGAGCGATATAATATAAAAAATAATAATAACTATGCTTACACTCGCACATAACCCATCAAGTCCATCTGTGAAATTTACTCCATTATTAACTCCTACAATATATACTATCATAAAAACAACAAAAATTATGTTTTCAATAATACCTCTTGTTAAGTCTAATTTGATATTTGTAAAAGGTATTATCAACTCTCTATATCTCATAGGGTGAGCTAAATAATCAACATCTTTCCAAATATAAAACTTATATAACACAAAAAACAAACTTATTAAAACTTGTAATAAAAATTTATATTTAGCATCTAAACCTTTTGTATTTTTTTTTGTTTTTTTTAAATAATCATCTATAAACCCAATAAATGCAAATGTCGTTACAAGCACTAAAAAAGAAATATCTATATTCCCTTTAAAAAGTAAAAGTAAAATAGTTATAAAATAAATCATTATAACAAAAACTACTCCACCTGCTGTAGGTGTACCTTGTTTTTTCAAATGAGTCTCTGGTCCATCTAATCTCACTATTTGCCCAATTTGTCTATTAGTAATATACGATATAAATCCTTTAAACAAAATAATTGATATTACAAATATAAATATAGCTGGTATTAAATTAAAAAATGCCAATATAATAATAAAATCCATAATATAATGCATATTACCCTCCTGGTAGCAAATTAGGTGCACTAAAACCGTCATTATTTGTATTGTCAACTATCACTTCATCATTTACAGTGCCTTTATATATATTCTCAGGTTTTTTACTATTTAAAGAAATATCTATGCTGCTACCAATAACTGCCTCAATTAGCCCTTCATCTAATTCATCTAAATTAGTATTTTGGTTACCTTCCTCTTTTTTTATTTTTTCAATGTCTTTCAATATATCACTAAAAAGTTTTGTAGCAAATGCTGCCTTCGCTTGTGCTTCTCCTTCAAGTTTTGGCTCGTCAATTACAACATATATTAAATACTCTGGATGTTCTACTGAAGCAAAGCCACAAAAAGAAACTAAATAATTTTTATTACTCCTTGGTAATTTTTCTGCAGTTCCTGTTTTTCCTCCTACTGAAACTCCACTGACTTTCGCCAATTTCCCTGTCCCTATTTCCACTGTTTTAAACAGAGCATCCTTTATAAATTTTACCGTTCTCGTAGATGCTGTTTTTCTAATTGTCTTTTTCTCTATCTCTCTTACAATTGTCCCTTTTCTATCTTCTATTCTTTTAACAATATGTGGCTCATAATATGTCCCACCATTTATAATTGATGCATATGCCGATATCATTTGAATCATAGTGCAGTTAAAATTTTGCCCAAATGAATTTGTCGCGAGAGCCGTTCTTCCCATATTCTCCCTACTGTATATAAGATTACTCGTGTCTGCTTCATAAGGTAAATCTATATTCGTCTTTTGACCAAAACCAAATATCTCTTGATATTTTGTAAATATATCTACTCCTATCATTTCTCCAATCTCTGCCATACTCATATTGCAAGATACAATCAAAGCATCTTCAAGCGATAAATTTCCATGCCCATTTCTGTTATTACATCTTATCGTCCAATTATTTTCACCGTCTGTTAATTTTATGTTCCCTTCACATAAAAATTTTGTTTCTTCATTAACTATATTTTCATCAAGTCCTGCTGCAACTGTAAATATCTTTGATGTTGACCCAGGCTCAAATGTATTTTGAATACAATTATTTTTCCAATTCCTATAATATGCCAATTCTCTACCTATAGTTATTGCTTCGTCATGTAAAATATTTCCATCCATATCCTCAAGCGTCAATTTTATTTCATTATTTTTGTTGTATCTCTCTAATGCTTCAGCAATTCCCAATTTATATAAATCTTCTTCAGTATACATTGACAAGTCTCTTGGATTATTCAAATCAAAACTATTATTTGATGCCATAGCAAGTATTTCACCATTATTAGGATTCATAACTATAACAGAGGCTTCTTTTGAACCAATATCTTCTTTTTCCCACTTGTCAATATATTTTTCTACTATTTGTTGAATGTCTAAATCTACTGTAGTAATGAGATTATACCCATCAATTTCATTTTTAACAGATGTTAAAAGATTATATTCATCATCTAAATATCCATATCTTCTACCATCTACACCACTTAATTCTTCATTATAATACTTTTCTATTCCAAAAACACCATCACTATTATCGTTATATAAATAACCTATCACATTTGAAAGACTATTATTATGAGGATACTTTCTCACATATTCATCTTCAAACCATATCCCTCTAATTCTCAAACTCTGTTTTTTATTTCTATACTCCTCATTTTTTTTATTTGAAAAATCTATAAAACTATTTCTCTCTTCATAAGA
>CAMJKC010000199.1 GCA_946406305.1 uncultured Lachnospiraceae bacterium | reverse complement strand
TCATACAGATTTTTTCAATTTTTGGGGGAGGGTTTGAAGAGTTGTTGGATATTGGCACTTAGATCATCGGTTTTGCAATTTGGTTGCAGGTTGGTGCAGACTGGTGCAAGTTGGTATTCAGTAGTTGCAAGTTGGTGCAAGTTGCTATTTTGCAGTTGCAAGTTGCTGTCAATTAGGTGCAAGTTGCTTTCAGGTTGCATTTTTGTCTGAATTTTTCTCTCACAACACACTCACTATTTGCGATTCGCCACCAGATATTAGATTATGGACATTTTAATGTCCAGTTATTTCAGTATATGTCAATTACTGCAGTAATGTCAGTTTATTACTAATAATAGGCAGTATCTAACAATATTCACATATGTCAAATTCACTTTCTATAATTGGTTACAAATATAAATATCAGATGTAAATTTTTTTTGAAATTTATCACAAATATATGGGTGTGTGATGGTATCTATATATGTGTGTGTAGGTGTATTTTGGTAAAATTTTATCGAAAATGACGGAAAATGCTTCTTTTTGGATTTAAAGACCATACAGCAATTTTCGGTTGCAGATGCCCTCATGGTTTTTGCAAGTTGCTATAGGGTATTTGCAGTTTGGTGCATGGTTTTTGCAGTTGCCTATGATATTGTTGCAGTCAGGCATACATATTTCTATCATTCGGTATTTTTGGTACACCTAAATATTTATGACTCATCAACTTGGAGAAAAAGGATAATGGAATTCAACAATAAGACTTTACTGATCATAGGACTTGTAATCGGTGGTATCGTATCATTGTATGTGAACAATACAGAACTGGCATCAGCCATATTCGGTGGGCTTGTAGGTTATTTGAGCCATGACATATCATCCATCGCTGAAGAGGTGGATGAAGAGTGAATAGTGGTGTTATCCAGTAATGGTCGATCAGACATTGAAACAGCATGAATCCATGATTGAGCATCACGAAGTCAAGCTTGAGGATATCCAAAATGATTTGATTGATGTTAAGGTTCGTTTAGGCATCAAGGATAAGACTAACGGTCAGGTTGTTGAGTATCAGAAACAGTTGATGGATGCACAGCATCAGGAAAGAGAGGATAGGAAAGAGCAGGATAGACTTCTCTTTGAAAGGATTGACAAGATTGATGAGCGAATATGGTATCTTGCTGTCGGTATTGGTGTGAGTGTTCTTTTGGAGATTGGAGTGTTCATCATACAATCTCATTTATAGGAGTGATTTAGATGGTTGTACCGAATTTGGATGTTGAAGTGGATGAGAACGGCTATAAGATTGAAGCGAATGAGCCAAAGGTGTCTGCTTTGACTGGCAAACGGAGAAAAGCCAAGCCTCGTGCAATCAAGCCATCGCAGATTGATAAGATATGCAATCTGATTCGTGCAGGGAATTATGTTAAGCCATCGGTTTTGGCTGTTGGTGTGAACTATAACACTTTCTTGGGATACATGAAAAAGGGTAAGAAAGAGATTCGCCCTTATGATGAGTATTACAAGAAAGTGGAACAAGCAAAGGCTGAATTTGAAACTGGAGCAGTATCCAAAATCAGCGAATCAGGTGCTGATGGTAATGTCGGTGCATATATGTGGATGTTGCCGAGAATGTATCCGAAGAGATGGCAGACTACACAGAGGATTGAGGCTGAAGTTGATAATACACAGAAGATTGAATTGATTAAGTACAGCGACAAGAAGAAAGAGTAAAAGAAGAGTAATTTAATTTTGTTATGTCCAAGACAAGACTGATACAAGGTGATTGCATTGATGTGATGCAGAAGCTCATCGAAGAGGGAGTCGAAGTCGATATGGTCTTGACTGATATACCATATGGCACTACACAATGCAAATGGGATACTATCATTCCGTTTGATGATATGTGGAAGTGCATCAATGGTTTATGTCATGATAGGACTCCAATATTGTTGTTTGGAACAAGGAAGTTGCAACCAATTTCATGAGTGCAAAATATATGCCGATGAAACCATTGGAGTATATTAGTGTGTTCTATGATAAAGCACCGACATTTAATCCGATTCGCAGACCAAAGACTATTGATTATGATGCTACTCGCACTACGGATGCTGACAAGAGGTTTGTGCCGATTAATAGTGAAGTGAGTGGTGCTAAATACAAGAGGCATTTCTATGAGGATGATGGATTTCGGCATCCGATTAATCTGATTACATTCAACAATCAGAAAGGTGAATGCAACAATATGCATCGTGTTCATCCTACACAGAAGCCAGTTGAACTGATGGAGTATCTGATAAGGACTTACACTAATGAGGGTGATTTGGTGTTGGATTTCACTATGGGTTCAGGTTCTACTGGTGTTGCTTGTCAGAATCTTGGCAGGGATTTCATTGGCATTGAGTTGGATGAGAATTATTATAGCATTGCGAAGAAGCGAATTAACAGCACACAATCTAAATTATGGTAGAATTAGTTTTAACTGATAAGCAGATGGAGTATATTGATGACAAGACAAGGCATCTTGTTGTTTTAGGCTCTGCAGGTTCAGGTAAGACATTGTTCGCTTCTATCAAGACTATCTTATATGGTTTGGAGCATCCTAATGCTCGGATTGGTGTTTTCAGACAGACCCTGCCATCATTGAAGAAGACTGCTTGGTTGGAAATCCGTAAATTATTGGATAAGTTAGGTGTTATCTATAAGGAGAACAAGTCTGATGGTGTTATAACCTTTGATAATGGTTCTACTATCTCATTTATCCCATTGGATGACTCTCGTAAGGTTAGAAGTCTTAATATGGATTTTATCTACATTGAGCAATGCGAAGAGATATCTAAAGACTCCTATGATGAATTGACCTTGAGGGTTAGGGGTGAAGTCCAAGCGAATGATTTCGGTCAGATATTGAGTGTAGTGCAACCTGAATCCAAGAGTCATTGGTTGTATCAGCGAT
>CAMJKC010000198.1 GCA_946406305.1 uncultured Lachnospiraceae bacterium | reverse complement strand
TAGAAATATATATTGAAAATATGTTCTCAAATTAATCACAGGAATACTTAAGGCTACAAATAAAAAAACAATTAATCTATTACTTTTAAAAGTTATAAATATATAGATACATAAAAACACAGATATTAAAGTTTGAAATATAATCTCAGTTATAAAATGTGATTTTAGTATCTTTAAATCTAATTCATCATAGTTTTTGCCTAGTAGTTTTAAGTATAATCCATCCATAAATCCAAAATGAGTGAGTCCTACATAGCCCGTATATAAAGTATAAACTTGCCAATAACCATAATCATCAACACTAAATAACTTTGGCATAACCAAAACTATCATCAATGTAGCAAAAAAAGAAATTGCATGTATAAGAACTATATAAAATATTCCTTTTTTTAAATATAAATTATCAAACATCATCATTTAATAAAATATCCCTTATATCTCCAACAAATGTTTTGAAACTTGAAAATAAATTAATATGAGTTATCATAAATAACTGATTAAATAAGTTTTTATGCCTAATATTATCAATTCTCTTTTTATAAACATTATTTAGTTTATCAATATATTTAGAAGCTATATCATAATTATCTATCAAATTATTCTCAAAGCAATATTTTAGCAACTCTTTTAATTCATTACATATCATTATAGACTCATTCAAAACTTCAACTCTATTCCTTTTTTTTGTTAATGGTATTCCTAATGTATTAGCATCATGAATACGGTAATTAGTTAATTTTGTCTTTAAAACATAAAATCCATTAATAATACTTGCATAAAAGTTTATAAACACATCATGTGCATATTTGTTATCTATATTAAAATTTTTTATTTGTTCAAAAACATTTTTCCTAAAAGCAATGCTTGCCCCTTGATAGCCACCAGTCTTTATGAATTCTTTAAAATTAATCCTATAAGTATTTCCACTTAAAATATGCTTTATATTAGAAATAATACCATTTCCGTGATTATTATTATATTTAATCTCATTATCATTTGAGTCAATATAATTCATTTCAGAAAATAAAACTTTTGTATTAGAATTAGTAAGAAAAAAATTTTCCATAATGCTAACTTTTTTATGATTCCAAATATCATCTTGATCCGATAAAAAAATAATATCACCTTTTGTTAAAGATATACAGTCCCAAAAATTCTTAACAAAACCTTTTCTATATTTATTTATAATTAAATTACAATTTGATATATTATTATTATCTATATATTGTCTAATTAAATTGATTGTATTATCTGTAGAGCAATCATCACAAATAACTACTTCATCAACTTTTCTATCTTGATTATATATTGACGACAGTTGTTTTATTACATACTTCTCTCCATTGTATGTTGTCATAGCAACAGAAATCATATTTAACCTCCTTGCTTAATACTTTTATGTATCATAAAGTAATAAGTTATCCCATAAAATACTATAACATAAAGTGGCATAGTAGATATAAAAAATATAGAAAATGCTTCTTCTACTCCCATCAAACATATAGGATAACAATAAT
The DNA here is from genome assembly GCA_946406305.1 of uncultured Lachnospiraceae bacterium. Taxonomy (GTDB): domain Bacteria; phylum Bacillota; class Clostridia; order Lachnospirales; family Lachnospiraceae; genus UBA3633. Next base: position 1,417 of record CAMJKC010000198.1, on the reverse strand, counting down.
ATGCATAAAGTATAGATAAAAAATGTAAATTTTTATATTTACTTAAGATAGTATATACAAAACTGTAAATAAAAAATATAATTCCCAAATAAAGACAATTACCCATTAACCCAAAATCATCATATCCTCTAAATAATCCAGAATAAATATTCGTTTTAAGAACACCCCCCATAGGGAATACAGACGATGGAATTGAAACATTAGTTAAATGCAATCTATTTAAATAACTATATATATTCACAAACACTCTTCTTCCAAATACATTTGAAGCAGGAAACGATATTGTTCCATTTAAGTATTGGTCAAAATTGACAATGCCACCACCGATATAGGTTGAAACATAATTTATAACATCATAAAAATTAAAATTATCACCATTTCTTATAACAGCAGTAATAATCCATAACGATAAAACTACAATAAAAAACACACACAATATCAAAATATATCTTAAATAGTGTTTTAATTTAGAATTTGACTTATCAATATTTAACCCTATCATCATCAATGTAAATACTAAAATAAATAAGAAATCTGTTCTCCAACCACTCACATATATAACTGATAAATATGGTATCATAAAACATATAAGATATAAATTTGACTTTATATTTTTTTTACATCTCCACACATTATAAACGAACAAAAAAATAGAACAATATGTTATACCTTTTAAAAAATACTGCATATATGTATTTTTCCTTAGCAATTGAGCCCCATATGAAAGATGAGCATTTTTTGCAGACATAGATATTTTTGTTATTTCATACCAAGCACCCTCAAAACCATATTTATATGCTATATCATAGTAATTTTTAATTATAGAAATAGCAAATAATATAGCAATCAAAAATACTATAGTCTTTTTCTTTTGTGAAAAATCATTTATATACACTAAGTTTCCGTTGTATTTTTTTAGTTCTATTTTAATTGCTAATTTATTTGCCACTAAAGAAAAAATGAATATAGAAAGAAATGTTATAGTTGCTACTACAATACTATTAACTGCGATATCATATTGCCAAAAAGGAATCATTATTATGCAAAAGAATATACTTACAGCATAACATAAAGTAGAAATAACTATTGGGTGAAATATATCTTTTCCCATAAGGAAAAAAGATAACAATGATATTCCTATCACTATAAACAATAGTATTATATAATTCATTTTACAAGCTCCCAAAAATATTATTTATTATTGTTTTAAATTTATTATTATCTAAATTGTGATATTATCAAAAAAAACAAAATATTAAAAATTAAAAAATTTATTGATTTTAAACTTGTTCTATACATTTTTTTCTCCTAAAAAATTAAATGCAATCAAAAAATTTTTTTTATACAACTATTAGCAATACTATTTTTAATATTGTATATATTATTATAATTATACTTTTTTATAATATTCACCCAT
>CAMJKC010000197.1 GCA_946406305.1 uncultured Lachnospiraceae bacterium | reverse complement strand
AGATATGGGGTTAATTCTTATACTTCTTTATAAACCCATAGTAATTATACTCTATATGTGGATTAGATATGACAAAATAGAAAACTTAACAAAATCATGGTGATTATAATAAGAGATGTAGAAAGCAGTATTAAATTTTTATATTTTAGTATTAGACTTATATTGTTTGCATCTAAAACTTGTGTTTGAAATTATAAAATGTTACAATGTTTAAGAATAATGTTATTCTATGTGAAAGAAGTAAATTTATAAGGAAGGTATATATTTATTATGTTTAAACTATTTAATAATAAAAAAACAAGAATATATGTTGATTTTGAGAATATAAAAATTAAAGGATTAGAGGGAATTGAAGAATTGACAAGAGATGATATGTTATTTTTGTTTCATTCAATGAATGCAGATACCATAACAATTTCATTGGCAGAGAAAATTAAAAGTAGTAAAGCAAAAATTGAAATGATAAAATGCACGACAGGAGTGAATGCTATGGATTTTGTAATATCAACACTTATTGGTAATCATATTGCAAATGACAATAATAAAATAAAGTATTTTATTGTTTCAAATGACAAAGGATATCAAGCGATAATTGATTATTGGAAGGATAAAACTATAAAAAGAATTTTAAATTTAAAACAAGTCCATAATGAAACGGAAATTGAGGAAAAAGAATCGGTAAAAGCAAATGTAAATAAGAAAAAAAATACACAATCAAATAATAAAAATCAAATATTGGAGAAACAACAAAAGCAGAAGAAAAAGCGAGAAATAAATATAAGAAGTAGAATAGGAATGTTAATTCCAGGAATAAAAAAAAGAGATATGAATGAGATAGAAAAAATAATAAAAGATGAAAGTAAAGATTATTTAAAATTGCTAACTGAAAAATTTGGAGAAAAAGGAAACGAATATTATAAAAAACTACAGCCTTTGTTTAGTGTTGTAAAGAAAAAATAAAGTGTTTTATATACCAAAGAAGTCTCGATCTAGTTATGAAGATATAGAATATAAGAATGGAAGGTAAGATTATTATGGTTAAAAGGAATAGTAAAAAGAACCTCTACATAATAGCAAGCTTGTTACTGTTGTGCATAGTTAGTATATGTGGTTCATGTAGTGAAAGAATTCATAATAATGAATATATTTTAGTTACTGATATGGTTGGTGATACTGTTAGAATTGCGAAAAATCCCAAGAAGGTAGCTTGTGTATCAAGAACGACATATGACTTACTTGTTGCATTTGGGCTTCAAGATAAAATTGATGGAGCATATAAAAATATTTATGACAATCCCTGGGTAGATGTTATTAATAAAAATGCAAAAAATGAGTATAGATATGAATACGAAGAAAGTTATGAAACTTTTTTGTCAAGGAATGTTGATTTAGTATTCGCACCTGAAAAATATATTGCAGATAATCTGAGGGCAAAAGGAATAAATGCTTTATGTATTTCATTATATGGGAATCCTACATATGATGAATATGTATATTTTTTTGCAGATACTATTATTAAGTTATGGGATGATAAAGAGGTGCATGAAAAAGTAATAAAGTGGAAAAGTGAAGTAGAAAATGCTATTGAAGAATGCAGCCTACATAAAAGTACTAAACAAAAAAAATTATATTATGTAAGGGCAGATAAAGATAGAGGAGTAGAATATACTGACACAAAAGGTTTTTTCACAGAATTTGCATTTAGAAAACTTGGATATGATTTTGCTGGAGCTACAATTAATGTTACTAAACCTTCTAAGGAAGAAATATGTAAATATAATCCTGATGTGTTTGTCATAGGTGGGATTTTTCAAAATAAAATAAGACAACAGTTAAAGAATGATGCTGTTTATAAAAACTTGCCTGCAGTAAAAAATGATAATATTTACACTATTCCAATAGGGATAACGAGTTTTGAGCAGATATCAATTACTACACCTATTTTCTTTTATGATATGTCAAATAAATTAAATAAAACTAATTATGATGTTTATAATATGTTAAAAGAAACTTACAAGGAGTATTTTAATGTCAAAATCTCAGAAGAGCAAATCAAGTATATGCTTGATGGGAGAGACATAAATGGAAATACTGTAATTAATGATTAAGTTTAAAAGAAAAATTTTCATATTTTTAATATTTATCTATATTGTAGTTTTTATTTTATCTTTATTTATTGGTAGATATATAATTGAAATCAATAATATATTTAATTTATCAAATTCAGATTTACAACTTGAAAGAAACATAATATACAACATAAGATTACCGCGAGCAATAGTGTCAAGTTTGGCAGGGATTAGTTTATCATTATCAGGTCTTATTTATCAAGAAGTATTTCAAAATGATTTAGTTTCTCCAGATTTACTTGGAGTTTCGCAAGGTGCTGGTGTTGGGGCAGCAATAGCTATAGTTTTAGGGTTGTCAAATTTTTATATAACCCTTTTATCATTTACGGTTGGAATACTAACAGTATTATTAACAGTTTTAGTATCAAATATATTTAATAGTAAAAATAACATCACTTTAATTTTATCGGGCATTATAGTAGGTGGATTTATGTCAAGCATACTTACAATTATTAAATATTTTGTAAATCCAGAGACACAACTATCGACTATTGTATATTGGCTTATGGGGAGTTTTGCAAATGTTACATACAAAAATATAGTATTCATTTTACCAATTGTCACAATTCTTTCAGCCTTTCTGTTATTTATAAGTCATCGCATTAATTTGATAGCATTAGGAAAAGAAGAGACAGAAACAAAGGGGGTTAATTACATTGTATATAGAAATATAATTATCTTTATTGCTACAATACTAACATCAACCACTGTATCGTTTTGTGGAACTATTGGATGGATTGGATTAATAATTCCTCATATAGTAAAGTATATAATGGGTAGAGATGCAAACAAAACTATTCCACTATGTATAATTTGTGGAGCTATATTTACTCTAATAG
>CAMJKC010000196.1 GCA_946406305.1 uncultured Lachnospiraceae bacterium | reverse complement strand
GATATACATATCATCTCTGATACCTATAACATCAGCCATGAAAGAAATCATATTTGCTGTTTCTCTAACAGTTTCTCCGTGTGCTATTTGACTTTTACCTTCATCAAGGTCTTGCACTTCAAGTCCTAAAAGGTTACAAGCTGAAGCGAAAGAGAATCTTGTTCTTGTAGAATTATCTCTAAATAGTGAAATTCCAAGACCTGAGTCAAAAACTTTTGTAGAGATGTTTTGTTCTCTTAAAGAGCGGAGAGCATCGGCAACTTGCCATACGGCTCTTATTTCATCATCTGTCTTATCCCAAGTTAAGAAAAAATCACCATTATACATATTTTGATAATTTAATTTAGATAGATTTGATACTATTTCATTGAAGTTTGACATTTTTTTATCTCCTTAATTTTATTTTTTAAACATTTTTATAATTTATTGGAAGGGCAGCATATACTGCAGCACAAGTAACTAAATCATCTTTGTAAGTTACTTCATTTGGAGCATGTGCTTGAGCTTCTGCACCAGGACCAAAACCTATAACTGGTATATTATTTCTACCCATTATAGATACACCATTTGTAGAGAAAGTCCATTTGTCAAGAAGTGGTCTTTTCTTTCTTGCCTCAACTTGACTCTTGCTACCTATTCTTTCTTCACCGAACATTGCATGATAACTATTTAACATTGCTTTGCATATAGGATGATTTGGCTCAACCCACCAAGTAGGGAAGTAGCACTCAATAGGATATACCAAATTAGTATAAGATGCTGAATCATAGTTATACATAGAAACTACAACATCTTTTTCATATTTTTTACAAGAAGGTAGGTCTCTTATTTCTTGTAAACAACTTTCCCAAGTCTCACCAGCAGTCATTCTTCTATCAAGTGATACCCAGCAACTATCAGCTACTGCACATCTACTTGGAGAAGTGTATCCTATTTGAGATACAGTGACTGTTCCTCTGCCGAGGAAGTTTGCTGCTTCTGCATCTTTGTTGTATTTAGGGTCAAGCATTTTTACAAGACCTTTTATTGGTTGATTAGCGTCATTTTCATTTAATGCTCTTATATCTACTAAAATATCAGCCATTTTGTAAATAGCATTGTCACCTCTTTCTGGTGCTGAACCGTGGCAAGATATACCTTTAACATCTATTCTTATTTCCATACGGCCTCTTTGACCTCTATATATACCGCCATCTGTTGGTTCGCTTGATACAACAAATTCAGGTCTAATCTTATCTTCATTTATAATATATTGCCAACATAGTCCATCACAGTCTTCTTCTTGAACTGAACCAACTACCATTATTTTTATGTCATCTGGTATCAAATTCATTTCTTTCATAATCTTGACTGCATATACTGCAGAAACAGTTCCACCTAATTGGTCAGAAGTTCCTCTACCTCCTACAAACTCATCATCTTCAAAACCATCATAAGGATCAAATTTCCAGTTAGATTTATTTCCTATACCAACAGTATCAATGTGACCGTCAAAAGCTATTATTTTGCTTCCTTTTCCTGCATAGCCTATGACATTACCCATCTTGTCGATAACAACTTCATCAAATCCAACTTTTTTCATTTCATTTGCGATAACTTCCACATGTTCTTTTTCGTGACAAGATTCACCAGGATATTTTACTATGTTTCTAAGAAAAGCAACCATATCCTTTCTATAACCTTCTGCACGTTTTTTGATTTCTTCGTATTGTTCAGCTGTAATATTCATATAATTCTCCTTTAAAAAAATTTTATTTATCAAGACCTTCCCATACGATATTTTCATATCTTTCTGGGTCGGTATTGCCTTCTGTACTAAATAATAAAACATTAGAGTTTTTATCAAGTTTTAGAGAGTCTCTTAATTCTTTATAATTATCATCTTTCATAATAGTAGAAAGAACTCCAAATGGGACTGCTCCAGATTCACCAGATACAATACTTTTATCTCCTTTTATAGGAGCGGCTAACATTCTCATTCCTCTTCTTGCTATGTTGTCTGATGCTGATATAAAACAAGTGACATGATTTTTTAATATATCCCAAGAAGTTATATTTGGTTCACCACATGCGAGGCCAGCCATAATAGTATTTAAATCTCCAGTTACGATTTGTGGTTTTCCATCATTTGCAACTGCACCCTTATATAGACAGTTAGCAGCTGAGGCTTCAACGACAACCATAATAGGAGGATTGTCTTTATATTTATTTGCAAAGTATCCAACCATACCACCAGCAAGTGAACCGACACCTGCTTGAACAAATATATGAGTTGGTCTTTTATTCATTTGGTCATCTGCTTCAAGAGCCATAGTTCCATATCCTTGCATTATCCAAGCTGGAATTTTTTCATAACCTTCCCATGCTGTATCTTGAACAACTACACCATGTGGAACTTTTTTTGCTTCTTCAGCAGCAAGTCTAACACAATCGTCATAATTAAAGTCTTCAATAGTTGCAGTGGCACCTTCTTTTTTAATATTTTCAAGTCTTGTAGTAGTAGAGCCTTTTGGCATAAATATTACACATTTTTGCCCAAGTTTATTTGCTGACCAAGCAACACCTCTACCATGGTTTCCATCTGTTGCTGAAAAGAAAGTTGCTTGACCAAATTCTTGTTTTAATTTATCACTTGTTAAGAAATTATAGTCAACTTCTTTTATGTCTTTTCCTAATTCGTCTGCAATATATTTTGCCATAGCATACGAACCACCTAAAACCTTAAATGCATTTAACCCAAAACGATAAGATTCATCTTTTACATGGACTGAATTTAGACCTAAATACTCGGCCATATGAGAGAGATCTACAAGTGGTGTTTCTTCATATTGAGGAAAACTCCTGTGAAAGTTCTGTGCATTTTTTACTTCTTCGACAGCCATAAGTGAAAGGTTTTTATCATCACTTTTTGGCATGGTATTTAATTTCCATTCAATGTCTTTCATAATAATACTCCTTTTATTTATTTTTTTCTATATTTATATATGAATACAATGTAAACTTACTTATAT
>CAMJKC010000195.1 GCA_946406305.1 uncultured Lachnospiraceae bacterium | reverse complement strand
GCATCACAACGAATCTTATGATGCTATTTTTATTTTAAGATTACTTGCTGTTAGGCTATTTGCAGCATTTGTAAGTGTATCTCTTAAATAAATCCTTGTGGTTTCAATACTACGATGTCCAAGTATATCAGCTAATTTACTAAGACTATCATTCCCGTATTGTTTAAGATAATTCACTGCAAAACTATGCCTAAAACTATGTGGATGAGCTTTAGAAGATTCTATATCTAATTTTTCTGCAAGTTTCTTAATATTTCTACCAATAGTAGTTCTATCCATTGGGCTATCATTTCTGACTGATATTATTGAACCTTTAGTAATGCTATTTGCCTTACAATAATTTATTAGTTCGTCTCTCAAATCAGTTGGTAATGGAACTTTTCTAAGTGTTCCTTTATTATAGACACATATAAACTTTCTATTTAATGACTCTACCATTACAAACTTGATTTCTGATACTCTCAACCCCATCTGTATCAATATTCTTAAAACAAAATATAATAGAATATTAATTTTCTTACTTTCTTCAATCATTCTGCATATTTCATCGTTATTAAGTATTTCATTATCATTTAGAAAAGTCTTCCTTTGACAATATAACGATTTTGCTTTTAATCTTTTTAGGTTATGATGCTCCAATAATTGGTTTATACCTGCTATTTTATTATTTATAGTCTCAGTAGTATATTTTTGTCCTTTTTTAAACTCATATTCCTTTAGATGTTCAACGAAATCTTTTATATTCCGTTTAGTTAATTCTTTAATATTAGCAATTTCTTTAATCTGCATGAAATCTACTAATGCTTTTGCTGCAATACAATAATCATCGATAGTTCTTTCAGCACTATCTCTTTCCCATAAATAATCCCTAAAATCATTGACTACTACATTTCCATAGTCCTTTTTGTGATACATTACCATAATAAATTCCTCCAATTTTTTTTACTACAACACAAGAAAAAAAATAAGAAGTGTTGCCACTTCTTACAATAGATATATCTTGAATTTTTGTAGTTATTATCAAGGAGAAATCTATTCCCCGTTTATGCCACTAATATCATATTTTCAAAATTTTGTAACAGAGGCATTTTTTCAACCATATTTATTTTTTATTCCTTTCATAATTTATATTATAACACAAACTTTCAAATTATAATAACGAAATTTTATTTTTAATATGTTTCTTGATATGCATATTATCGCATATATATCTTATAACTCTTACATAGTTTTTATCATTTATATATGTTTCTATAATGTGAAAGTCCATAATTTAGGTTTTTTGCACCTATTCAGTCCATTTTCTGAGTTTTTACACAGTTGGATTGTCCATTTTATAGGGTATAGTATACTCCTTATGGAGAGATTTTTTTATAATCGCACGATTACTCGTAAGGGGTTGCATTTTCAGTCGGTAGTCGCACGATTACTCACAAATTTATTTAAATTGCAACCCCCTTAACTAAATCTTTTCAAATACTGTAGACACAAAAAAAGAAATGTGGCTACATTTATTTACAATAATATCATAAAACTTTGACAATTCTCCAATTTATGCAACATTTTTTAACCTTTGTCCTATATGGTTTTGTATTAAACTTGTGGTCTTGCTATCTAAAATTCTATCATCTTTGTTTACATCAATTATTCTATAAATAAAAGAAGTAATATGGTCAGGAGTAAAGACTTGTCCTCGTTCTGATTTTTTCTTATATCGGTTAAATTCATTAAAGAATATTCCCATTACATCTTCACCATTCCAATAATCAGAATTGATTAAATCAGAAATCAAAGAAACATTTTTAATAAAATCATCAATTGCCTCTTGTTTTTCCGTAGAATTCATTCTAATACCACTAAATGATTCAAGTAATAAATCAAGCTTACGATTCTGACTTTTACTATCTTCCAATGATTTATTTAATGTTGATAATATTGAAGTGTGAAATGTAGGATAGTCCATTCCTTCTTCTAATTTTGCACCATATCGTTTTGCTACCAAAGCACAAGCAGTAAATATCATTCTATGATATAAATTTGTAATTCCAAATTTAAAATGTAAATTATCATTAATTCTTTTTGTTAAATTATAAATTAAAAACTTATCAATTTCATTCTCTGTAAATAACGAAAAATAATATTCCTATAACATTTTTATATTTAGAATCAAAAACCTTGATGTTTTTTACAATTTCATTTTCCCATTTCTTTAAACTTATATTTTCATCACTATTTTTAGCTTCTAAAACAATTGCAACATAATTTATATTTTTAGGAATATACCATGCATCTGGTTCCCCACTAAAACCATTAAATCCTAAAAACTTAAAAGAAGTGTGTTGTCCTATTCCAGAATTCTTAGTACTAACTTTTTCTAATCCTAATTTTTCTCTTGCTAATTCTTTTACTTGGTCTTCTGTTAATTTCATAATTTCAAAATGATTAATAATAATTTTCAACTTATTTAAATGTTTTTAATGCAATTGTTGGCTTTTTCTATTGCTATTTTTAATTTTTTAAATTCAAGTGTAAATCCAGTGTAAATCCAGTAATTTTTATTAAATTGTATTGATTTTATTGCTCTTTTTAGTCAAGTGATTTAAGTGTTGGGAAGAGCAATACATCTCTAATTGCTTGACTATTTGACATAAGCATTACAAGCCTATCTATACCATAGCCAATGCCTCCTGTTGGTGGCATACCTATCATTAAGGCATTTAAGAAATCTTCATCAATACTATTTGCTTCTTCATCACCTAATAATTTTAGTTTTTCTTGTGCTAAAAATCTTTCTCTTTGATCAATTGGGTCATTTAATTCGGAATATGCATTTGCCATTTCTTGTCCATTTATAAATAATTCAAATCGTTCTGTTAGTCTTTCATTATCAACTTTCTTCTTGGTGAGCGGAGAAATTTCTACTGGGTGGTCTATGATAAAAGTTGGCTGTATTAAATTACTTTCAACAAATTCATCAAAAAATAAATTTAAAATATCTCCCCATTCATGATAATCTAAAAACTCAATA
>CAMJKC010000194.1 GCA_946406305.1 uncultured Lachnospiraceae bacterium | reverse complement strand
CCATTAAAGAATACAGCAAAACTAATAAATTGAAAGCAGAAGAGTTTTCAAAGATTGACTATACCAAGTGATGAAGGTATATAGGAATGGGGGGGGGGTATGAATTTTATTGTAAAATATTTTTTTGTAGAGAATAGATAGAGAGATTGTATCTATGGGGAAGGAAAGTAGAAAGTGTCAAAAATAATATATGTTAATACAGATTATGAGTAGGGAATTGCTTGGAGGGATAGTGTTTTTATGAAAAATGTAATAATAGGGACTGCAGGGCATGTGGACCATGGTAAGACAACTTTAATAAAGGCATTGACAGGATATGATACAGATAGGTTAAAGGAAGAGAAAAAAAGAGGAATTACAATTGAACTTGGTTTTGCCAATATGGAGAATGACAAAGGGTATCATATAGGGATAATTGATGTTCCAGGGCATGAGAAATTTGTAAAAAATATGCTTGCAGGAATAGGTGGCATAGATTTAGTTTTATTTATAATCGCACTTGATGAAGGAGTGATGCAGCAGACTGTTGAGCATTTTGAAATAATAAAAAAGCTTGATATAAAAAATGGAATTATAGTTTATACAAAAAAAGATTTAGCAGAAAATAATATTCAAATAGTAAATAGTGATGTTGATAAACTTGTAAAGAACTCTTTTTTAGAGAATGCAAAAAGAATAGCAGTTTCTTCTATAAATAATGATGGCATAGATGAATTAAAAAATATGATTTTTGAAATCATAAAAGGGATAGGAGATAGAAGAGAAGAAAAAGAGTTTACGAGAATGCCTATAGATAGGGTATTTACAATGGAAGGTTTTGGAACAGTTGTGACAGGCACATTGGTTGAAGGGGTGTTAGGTATTGAAGACAAAGTGGCAATATATCCAAAAAATATAGATGTGAAAATAAGAAATATTCAATCGCACTCTCAAAATGAAAAAGAGGCATATGCAGGGCAGAGGGTGGCAGTAAATTTATCAAATATAAAAAAAGAAGATATAGAGAGGGGAGATGTTCTCTGCTTAAAAAATTCAATACTTGTAAGTAGAGTTATTGATGTCTATGTGGAAATGTTTGACAATGCCAATAGAAAAATTAAAAATGGAGATAGAGTTCATTTTAATTATGGCTCAAGGCAAACTGAATGTAAAATATTTTTACTTGATAAAGATGAAATCGAGAAAAGTGACAAAGCATATTGTCAACTTAGATTTGACACTGATATATGCGTGAAGAAAAATGATAAATTTATATTGAGATTTTTTTCTCCAGTTGAGAGTATAGCAGGTGGAGTTGTTATAGATCCGATGAGTTGGAAGCACAAAAGAAAAGATGAGAAAGTATTGCACCATTTAAAAATGATGAAAGATGGAGATTTGGGGACTCAAATTCTTGAAGTGGTAAATAGTTTTTTTGATATATATAGCATAAGTGATATATGTTTAAGGCTACATTTGACAAAAAAAGATTTTGTAAATGAAGTTGAAAAATTATTTAATGAAAATAAGATAGTTAAAGTTTCAAATGAGAAATATATATCTGTAGATTTTTATAAAAATTTATATGAGTATGCTAAAAATGTGCTCGTTGAATTACATAAAAACAACCCAATACTTCTTGGTATGAATAAAGAGGAGTTTAAGAATAAAATCATACAAAAATTTAAAATAACTGATAATGAAAAAATTGAAGCATTGGTGGGGGCACTTGTAGAAAATAAAAAAATAATTTTTTCTAATGGAGTTATAAAGAATATAGGTTTTACAGGTGGCATAAATGATAAGACAATGACAGTCGCAGATGAAATAGAAAAAGAATATAAAAATAAAGGTGTTGAAGTTGACAAAGTAGATTTGATGTTAGAAAAGTATAAAGATAAAAAAATTGCAAGGCAGATAGTTAATGACCTTTCAAAGAATCATATTTTAGTGAAAGTTGATAATGACATATATATACATAAAGAAGTTTTTAATTCTGTTTTAGAGAAAATATATAAATTTTATGAAAAAAATGAGAAAATGACTCTTGCAGATTTAAGGGACATATTGAATACTTCAAGGAAATATGCACTTTTTATTTTGGATACATGTGATAGACTAAAAATAACTAAAAGGGTAGAAGATTATAGAGTATTATTAAAAAAGATGGTTTTGTAGTAAAAAAATTTAGAGTAATTAAGATGATTTTAGTTGACAATTTTTGAAATAATGTTATAATTTAATAGTTTGCAGGTGTAGTTCATTGGTAGAATGCAAGCTTCCCAAGCTTGAGAGGGGGGTTCGATTCCCCTCACCTGCTATGAAAATGAGCGGGGATGCTGGAATTGGCAGACAGGCAAGACTAAGGATCTTGTGAGAGTTATCTCGTGTGGGTTCAAGTCCCATTTCCCGCATAAAACACTATATTATATAGTGTTTTTTTATTGCATAAAAAAATTTTTTTTGATATGATATTATAAATTAAAGATAAAAAAAATCAATTTATTTGATAAAAAATAACAACAAAAAGGAGATGCAGTTATGAAAAAGAAAGGATTGCCATTACCAATAGTGTGGTACTTGGTATAGTTATTGGTGGAGTAGTTGGAGTATGGGCTTGGAAAAATAATACATTGGAATTTTCTATTGGTCTCATGCAGGTTATAGTTTGTGCTCATAGGCTTATGGGACAATTTATATCATTTTGTGTGCCAATCATAGTTCTTGGATTTATATGTCCTTCTATTACTAAATTAGGACAAAATGCAGGCAAACTTTTGGGTGTAGCATTAGTAATAGCATATTTATCATCTGTTTTTGCTGCTACAATGTCTGCAGTAGCTGGTTACACTTTAGTTCCTATTCTCAATATAGAATCAATGAAAGCATTTGAAAGAGATTTGCCAAAGGCAATATTTACACTTGATATTCCTCAAATAATGCCAGTCATTACTGCACTTGTTCTTTCAATAGTTTTTGGACTTTCTGCTGTGTGGACAAATTCAAAAACAATTATGAAACAATTGATGTTTATTGTTCTTGGCTTGATGTAGA
>CAMJKC010000193.1 GCA_946406305.1 uncultured Lachnospiraceae bacterium | reverse complement strand
ACTCTAAATGTTACATCATTTGGGGTTATGGCTTTACTTATGTTATAATACACTGATAAATTTCTTGAATTTCTAAATCTACTAATTTTTGCTTTTAAATCTTTTACAAATTCAGAATATGCATTTCTTCTTCTTAAATCATCTGTCCATTGTCCACTATCTATTTTTGTAATAACATCCTGTAAATTATTGTTTCTTAAACCTTTTAATATTTCGTGCATTATGTACTCATCAGTTTTTTTATCATTTGTTTCATAATATTTTGTCCTAAATCTGCTGAAATTATTGTAAAATATCTCTTCAAATTTTTCTTCAGTATTTACTCTATCAGTTTTATTATTATTCTCTTTTTTTAATACTGTTATCTCCTCTTTAATACATGTCATACCATACCTACTCCATCCTAATTTTTGTGGCATTATATATGAATATATATCTGATTCATTTACAACATTCATTATGCTACAATATTTACTCTCAACTGTATTTATCGCTTGACCTTCATAATTATATACTGTATATGGTGCTCCAAATGTATAGCAATATACCCCAACACTATCTTTATTACTTGCTATCGATGATTTGTTATCTATAATTCTTGCACTTAATATATTTGCTATAGCTCCACCAGTATTATAGCCTGTTACCCAATATACATTTGATGGTGTTGATATACTTTTTTGGCGACTTCCATTTATCTCACTATAATATATATATTTTGCTAACTCATCAAATACTTTATGATTATTGCTGTAATATCCACTATCTCCACTTGTCCCTATATGTTCTATGTTGTTATTGGTATCATTTTCAATAATACTCTTTATCGCTATTAGTTTTACTCTCTTTTTTATAGGTGTTTCATCAGCATTATGTGTATACTCTATATCGTTTGTTGCTGTTATATAATAAACTCTACTGTTGCCAACTACTGCCTCTCTTGTTATCCTATTGTCATTCATACCTATTCTATCAAGCAATAACTCAACATTATTAATTTCAGTATTATCAGGATTTTCCATTGCATTACACAGCATTAAACTCATAGTTGATAGTTCATCATAGTAATTTTTATTGTTCATAAAGAAATATCTATAGTCCATATGGGTTTCTGCATTTATCACAGTTTGATTATCTTGTGTTTGCATATCTCCACTTATTTTATTATCAAGCAACTCTTCACACCTAACTCCATACATATCTGATTCTTCTAAGTCTGTTAATCCATCAAAATCTGTATCCTTTATTACTGGATTTGATGAGTAATCATATAACTCTACTGTCAACTTCCCATCTTCTACTCCAAAATGACATTCTGCTCCATTATCATCTCTTCTTGTGGTAGCTCTATCTCTAACATTATTTATAAAATTTGTCATTATTGTTTGCTTCTCAGTATCTGAAACTCCCGATTGCTCCTTGCCATAAAGTTCTGCCATTACCATCTTCTCTACAAATTTTGTTATATCTACTGAATATGCATTTGTTATAAGTTCATTTCTATCAATTATTCCATCACCATCTGTATCCCTATCACCAGCATCACTTATACTTTGAAGAAGTTTTACTCTTTGTAAATCTTTAAGAAGTATACTACTATCTTGTCTTCCAGCACTATAATTCATTATATTTGTCCCTATATTGTAATATGCATATTCACTATCTACTCTCTCATTCTCTACTATGTTCTTCGCTAACATATATGACCTTGCTGCATTTTTTTCATTTAATCCTGACCATATTGTTTCATCTACATTGCCATGCTCATCTTTGCAAAAATCAAACATTGCATTTTGCATATTTACCATTGCATTGCTAAAACTAAAACTTGATGTATTATTATAAACTTCCTCTGCTCCAAACATTCCTTCTGCATTATCAGCACTCTCTGTAAACATGCTTCTTACTTTCGTTATTCTATCATAAAATGCTTGTAGCTCATCGCCATATAAATAAGGGAATGGTTTATTAGTTAACTCTTCATACTCCATTTCCCAATCTACTTCACTTGCTTCTTCTTGTGTTTCATTCGCAAGCATAAATGATGTTAAAGTGCTATGAGATGATGACTTAAATTTAGTATCATAATAATACATCCATTGGTATGCTCCATCTATAACTTTATCTATCCCTTTATAATCACCATCATCTTCAGGCCACATGATTCTACCAAGAATATCTTTTTCACAATACACATAAAAAGGCCATAGCTCTTTCTCTTTAACTTTTAATCTAAGATTTTTCTTGCCTTGTAGGTTTTTATTTCTAAACCTACTCTCCATTATAGAGAATATAACACCCCTTATTGCTGGTCTATATTCCCTATCAAATTTGTTTATAAAACTATTTAATTTTGTAAGTGCAGAACTTGCATATACATTCTTAAAAAATTCATTTTGAACTCGTCTAATCTCTGTTTCATGATCATTTGTAAAACTTATTGTCCAAAACTTTCTAAATCCATCCGCCTTAAAGCTCTGTAAATACGAAGTCCCTTCTTCATAATCTTTAGCATACCAAGTTGTTATTACCTTATTCATCGCCTTTTCTATTGCTTCCGCTATAGGCATTGGATCTTCAGTTGGTTCTGTCTCTCCTGTCCATTCTATACCTGTTTTATCTACAAATGGAACAGTATAACTTTGATTATAATGAGACATTGCATAATTCAAAAATCCTACCATATGTTTACTATAATCCATATTATAAATACCATATCCATTGGCTACTGCTGTTGATGTCTCGTAAGAGCTTACACCATTTCTTATAATCCTATATTTATAAGTTACTTCTTGTGATTTATATGTAGTAGGCTGTGGAGAATAACCATAGTGATGCTTTCTCCAACCTATCCAAAAACTATCTCCACCAATAGTTTCAAAAGGTAAATTTTCAACTATTCCACCTTCTTCATCTTCATCAACTGTTGGTCTTATCTCAGAGCCTTGACTTTCACTACTTGGTTCGGTAGCATCATCTGATTCATTTTCATCACTTTCTTCAGTATCATCAGTTTCTTCTTCATCATTCTCTTCTTCATCAACATTTGAAAAGCCTGCTTCTGTGATATACTCTCTTGAGTT
>CAMJKC010000192.1 GCA_946406305.1 uncultured Lachnospiraceae bacterium | reverse complement strand
TACTATTACACATATATCTGTACATAGACCAATTATTTCTATTTCACCTATATTTTTCTTTTTTGATAAATATTTTACAAGTTCTTTTGATCCAAAAACTTTTTTCTCATATATATTTTTTTTATCTACTAACTCTCTTACCTCTTTTATTATTTCCCATCCTTTTTCATTTTTTATACAATGTTTCACAGGGAGCTTTTTTCCTTCTTGTGTCTTTAAATAATTTTTAAAATGAGTATCTTGTGTTAAGTATATATCTTCTTTATCATATTCTTTTATTTTCTTTACTACATTGTTTATTATCTTTGGTGCTTCTTTTGTTTTAAGTGAACCATAGATAAAATCATATTGCATATCTATAACTATTAAAATTTTTTTCTTCTTCATTTTACCAAGCAACTCCTTGCATCAGCATACTCTCCGCAACTTTTTCAAACCCAGCAATATTTGCTCCTGCAACAAGATTTCCTTCTAAGCCATATTTGCTTGCAGCGTTTTTTGAATTAGTATAAATATCAATCATTACTTTGTGAAGCTTTTCATCAACCTCTTTTTCTGTCCAAAAAAGTCTTTCTGCATTTTGACTCATTTCAAGTGCAGAAACAGAAACCCCTCCTGCGTTTACAGCCTTTGCTGGTCCAACAATTATTTTATTCTCTGAAAGTATTTTAAGTGCTTCTTTTGTAGTTGGCATATTTGAAACTTCCATATAATATTTTGAACCACTCTCAACAATTTTTTTTGCATCTTCACAATCAACTTCGTTTTGAGTTGCACATGGCATATATATATCTGCTTTTATTCCCCAAGGCTTTTCATTTCTTTTAAATTCTGCATTATATTTTTTTGCATACTCTTCAAAACTTCCTTCTCTGTTTACTCTCATATTATACATATAGTCTATTTTTTCATCACTTGTTAAACCTTCTTTATCATAAACAAAACCACTGCTTCCAGAGAAAGCTATTACCTTTCCTCCTTTTTCTTTTATTTTCTTTGCTACTCCCCAAGCAACATTTCCATACCCAGAAATTACTACAGTCTTTCCTTTTAAATCTTCATTATTATCTTTTAAAACTTCTTCTAAATAATAAACTGCACCATAACCTGTTGCTTCTGGCCTAAGAAGTGAACCCCCGTATTGCATACTTTTTCCACTCAATGCTCCATTTTCATATCGTCCTGTTATTTTTCTATACTCTCCAAAAAGATATCCAATTTCTCTACTTCCTACTCCTATATCTCCTGCAGGACAATCTGTATCTTGCCCAATGTGTCTATATAATTCTTGCATAAAACTTTGACAAAATCTCATTATTTCTCTATCTGATTTTCCTTTAGTGTCAAAATCTGAACCTCCCTTTCCTCCTCCTATAGGGAGAGTAGTTAAACTATTTTTAAATGTTTGTTCAAATCCTAAAAATTTAATTATAGATAAATTAACACTTGGAGAGAATCTAAGACCTCCCTTATATGGACCTATAGCCCCATTAAATTGAACTCTATATCCTCTGTTTACATGTATTTTTCCATTGTCATCTTCCCAAGGAACACGAAACATTATAACTCTTTCTGGCTCAACAATTCTTTCAAGTATTGCTTCTTTTTCAAAACTTTTGTTGTTATCAAAAACAGGACTCAAAGAAGAAAAAACTTCTTCAACCGACTGTAAAAACTCACTCTCTGTTTTGTTTTTTTCTTTTGTTTCATTTATAACTCTTTCTACATATTTATTCATACTACTCTCCTCTTTTTATTTATTATGTAAACAACCTTTCTTTTCCATTTCAAAAAAATTGTTTTGTCTTAATGCCTCATATAAAACTATTGCAACGCTATTACTTAAATTTAATGACCGCTCACTTTTTGCCATTGGTATTCTTATGCAGTTATCATAATTTTCTTTAAGTATTTTTTCTGGTATCCCTGCTGATTCTTTTCCAAACATTATATAATCACCATCTTCATACTTTATATCTGTATAACATTTTTCTGCTTTTGTAGTTGCAAAAAAAATTCTCTTTTTTTTATTATTTTCTTTTCCTAAATCATTTTTTATTAAAAAATCATCATAGTCATCATATAAAAAAAGTTTAAGCCTCTCCCAATAATCTAATCCTGCATGGTGAATTTTACTTTTTGTCATTTGAAAACCTATCGGGTATATTAAATGTAAAAAACTATCTGTGCAAACACATGTTCTCCCTATATTTCCTACATTATCTGGCTTTTCTGGCTCATGTAAAACTATATTTATCATTAGACATACCTACTTAAAAAAATTGTAACCGTATTTAATATTATAGATAATAAAAAACTCACAAAAAAATTATTTTTTATAAAATTTTTATTAAAAAAAACATCTTCTCTATTTAATTTCTTACTAAATACATATGCTTCTATAAAAATTATTAAACCCTCTAATAAAACTATACTCTTCCCATATAAGTCTTTATAATAAAAAACTAAAACTATAGATATAAAACTCAATGAAATATTTGTTATCACATTTGTAAGTGCTATAACTTTTATATTGTTTATGTTTCTTATTCCAATAAAAAATGATAAAATACTTTCTATCAAGACAGTTAAAAATAAATTTTTTATTATTATAGAAAAAAAATATAAAACCATTTTTTATATTTCCATTCTCTTTATCACCTCTTCTACCAATGGTATAAATCTCTTCTCTGCATTTTTTGCCGCTTCTTGCACTTTCTCATGTGTCACTACATCTTGTTCGCCATTGTCTTTTTCTACATCTGATATAAGACTAATCCCACAAACATTCATTCCCATATGTGCAGCTGCTGTCGCTTCTATCACTGTGCTCATCCCCACTGCATCTGTTTCCATTAAATGCAAAAGATGAACTTCTGCAGGAGTTTCAAAAGCAGGCCCCGTAATTTGTGTATAAACTCCTTCTTTTATATCTGTCCCTTGTTCTTTTGCAACTTCTTTTATCAAATCTATATATTCTTTTTTATATATTTTTGAAACATCAGGAAATCTAACACCAAGCTCCTCTACATTTTCTCCCATAAGAGGTGATTTAACAAGAAAAGAAATATGGTCTTTTATAATCATAAGGTCACCTAT
>CAMJKC010000191.1 GCA_946406305.1 uncultured Lachnospiraceae bacterium | reverse complement strand
CCATTTTGTTATTATAAGGGGGGGAGGGGGGGAGATGGATATAAAATTTAAAAAATTATTTAAGACTATGGTCATATTTTTTGTAGTTTTTGTTATGATTTTTAACTCTTTCGCTGCTATTTCAGTGTCTGATGGCTCTGCTTTCGTTACAAAAGCTGAATTCTCTGCAGACTTAAACAACCTTTCTAACCGTATGTCTGCTCTTGAAAATAGTATAGATGCTAAAATTGACAGTCTCGTTTCTTCTTACCTTAGTAGAAACGGTATATGGAATGGGGAGAAGCAGACTTTGGCTTTGACCAATAAAGTAATTACTCTTAAAAGTATTATGAGTGATGGTACATACACAAAAGTAGATGCTTACTATCATTCCAAAGGGGCTGCACTCGGTACATACACAAAAGGAGAGGTAAATGCATATAATTTTCAATCTAATTATATAAATGAACTTGGTTTTATAGTTACTGATATTTCTAAAACTGGACTTATGGGTTTAACTGGAGATTTTGCATCAGATGACTCTAATTGTATTTTTAGATTCTATAGAATAACAAATAATTATGGGGAGGACGGTTCACTTTCAATTGGTTTTAATTATAGAATACTTTCAGTTAATTCTAAAGGCGAATCAGATGCTGCAACATACAAATGGGAATTGGACATTATGCAAAACCCTGCAATATATGTTGATTATAATTCTGCCTATTGGTATATTCCCAAAACAAAAGTTATATCCTACTTTTTCGTAAGTAAAGGAGAAAAAGTAAGAGCAGTGACCGAATCTTATTGTCTAGCAAAATCTACACAAGTAGGACGTATAGATGGAGCTGTAAACTTCAAGTGGGAATCTGCTTCTGTATACTAAAAAATAAAAAAGAACAATATTTTTAATGTTGTTCTTTTTTTCATACAAAGATATAATAGATAGGTTAAAGTATTATTTATAGTTTCACCAAAACTTGTTCTTTGCTATTATATATATGTTTTTTCTACTATCTTTTCCCTTACATTTAAAATAGCAGTCTTACTATTGCCACATTTTTTATATGCTTTTGCATTTCCTTAACAATTTATATCCTAATTTTTTCCACATTCTTTTTCCATCTATAATATGTTTCCTCTACTACTTCTACTTGCCTTAAAACTTTTTATTAACTTTTAAACATTATAATTTACCTTCTCATAAATTTTATTTTTAATTAGTTTAATATATATTAAACTAAGTTAAAATTTGAATTATTTTTAGTATAAAGAATTAATATAAAATTATGACATACCTATTATACCCCACCCTTTATTTTCTATTGACTTATTAAATGATATGTAACATATCTATGGTAAATTAATAGTTTAGTCAGCATTTACTCACTTTTTTGTGATTTAAAAAACTACATACAAGAAATAGTATATTTTTAAACTTGACAAATTTCCATATTTTAAGTATTATAGTATAAAAATATCGATTTTTTAACATAGAAATTCGGTAATTTTCTATTAGTAATATAATATTTAGGAGAATATATGCAAACATATTATAAACGACACATTAAAAAAGCTATAGATAGCAATTTAAAAGACTATCCTTCAGTGCTACTAACTGGGGCACGACAAGTTGGAAAAACATCTATTTTTGAAAATGAATATAAATATAAAATGATAACACTTGATAATATAAATACACTGGAAAGCATAAAAAACGATGCAATAGGTGTCATTTCTTCATATGATAAACCACTTGTTATAGATGAAATTCAAAAAGAACAAAATGTTTTCAATGCTTTAAAATATTTAATTGATAAAGAAAAAACAAATGGAACTTATTTATTAACTGGTTCACAAAAATTTGAGCTCATGAAAAATGTTAGTGAAAGTTTATCTGGTCGTATAGGGATATTACAATTACTTGGATTATCAAATAGAGAATTGAACAACGAAGATTTTTATGATGTATTCATTCCTACAAAAGAATACTTATTAAATCGCAAACCAAAAAATAATTTCAGTCAAAAAAAGACTTGGGAAAATATTCAAAGGGGCAGTTTCCCAAAATTATATGACGAAAGTGATTTTGATTTTGAGAGATTTTATTCAAATTATATTGATACATATGTTGAAAGAGATGTGAGAAATATTTTAAATGTCTCAAACTTATATTCATTTATACAATTCATGACTGCTCTCGCAAGTAGAACTGGACAAGTATTAAATATGAATGATATTGCAAAAGACATTGGTATAAATGTAGGCACAGTAAAAAAATGGCTGTCAGTTCTTGAAACATCTAATCTTATATATTTTTTGCAACCATTTTCTTTAAACACAAATAAAAGGATAATTAAATCGCCAAAAGTTTATTTTACTGATACTGGACTAGTTTGCTACCTTTGCAAATGGCTTACTGCAGAAACATTAAAAACGGGTGCTATGGCAGGACAAATATTTGAAACATTTGTCATAAGTGAAATTTTAAAATCGTATTATAATGCAGGCAAAAAACCTAACATGTATTATTTTAGAAATACAGATGCACAAGAAATAGATTTAATACTTTATGAAAACGGAAAAATCTACCCAGTAGAAATTAAATCAAGCACAAGAGCTGATGTAAAAAAAATTAAAGGTTTTAAAGTTTTATCAACTTATTTCCCAAATATTGAAATTTCATCAGGTGGAATTATTTGTAACGAGGAAGATTTGATGCCACTTGGTAATGAAAAATATATTATCCCTGTAAATTACATATAGTATAATCCCTTACAACAAAAGGACACTTTTAAGTACTAAAATCTATAAATTCTATAAAAAAATTGTAACATACCCCCATCCCCCCCCCACCTAATATGTCTCAATATGGGCTCGCAGTGCTCTCCCCTACTACTGACTACCTCAAGTTGGGCTCTAAGGGCTCACCCCTACAGCTTTGGGCTCGCGGTGCTCGCCCCTACTACCGACTACCTCAAGTTAGGCTCGCAGTGCTCACCCCTACAGTTTTGGGCTCGCAGTGCTTCGCCCCTACAAATTCTCCTCGCCCCTACAAATGCTCACCACTACGAATTGCCATCCCCCTATCCCCATCCCCCTAATATGCCCATAACCCCCATTTTGTTATTATAAGGGGGGGAGGGGGGGG
>CAMJKC010000190.1 GCA_946406305.1 uncultured Lachnospiraceae bacterium | reverse complement strand
CTTCCTTTTGACCAACCTTAAAGCTTACACAAGGCAATTCCACATTAGGAGAAAGTTCTGAATCATCGAAGTATACATCAATTCCATTAAACTCCTCAGATTCCTGAATGACATCACGAATTTCAATAAGTATCTTCTCAAAAGTGCTTAACTTATCCAAAACCATAACATCACCACACCAGTTTCCTATGTGTGACTAAATCATCCTTGACAAACATCTCTTCATCATCAGCAATACCATTTGCTTTCTTATATAAATCAATGGCTTCATCTACTTTGGCGAACAGCCATTTTCCATATGATATGGCATTGTTTTCGGATGAGTTCATCACTCTGGCTTCATATTCCCAAACGGACATCCATCCATATCCTGCACTTGCAGTATACACATGATCCTCAAGTTCAGGTGGAACTTCAGCCATATGCAATCTTGAGAGAACATAATACTTACCATCTTCATAGAAACTGTCTAACTGTTCCAATGAAAAAGTAGCATTATCATCCCTGAAACATATATCATGTAACTTAAAATCAGCATTATTCGGAGTAACCAATTCAATACTACGAATGTTAGTCAAGTTCCTTGAAGCTTCACTCATAGTCTGTGATTTCTTGATACGGAAAACGATTTTAGTAGGAGTATCAATTGAAAGTTTACCCTCATTTTCAGCATCAAGGATAACTTCAGGGTCATAACCCTGAACATATTCTGACAAGTTCAACTTCAAATCTGAAATATTATAATCAACACTTGATTCAAGCAGTATTTCAGCATAATCAAAACCCTTAAAGTATTGTCTATTGGTTTCAAAGAGAAAAGAATCGCCCTCATAAATAACTGGAGTTCTCTCACCAGTTTCTTCACTTTCTTCATAGAAATAATCCTCAACTGGATAGAACCTATCCATGGTTTCTACTTGAAGAAAATGAAGTATTTTATAGTATTCTTTCGCTCTTAACATTGTCTAAATATTCTCAAATGAAATAATCTTAAAATTCTTATCATCAGATATTACAAGATATGATCCCTCTTCATTATGCACAACTCCAATATTGGCAAACTTTTTAGGATCTCCAAATGCTTTCTTCAATTCCTTTTTAGTCAAAGTCACATCAGACTTGACTACTGGAACAGCATCTGCACCATCTTGAATTTGTCTATCTAAATTCTTCAATTCATCATAGAGAAGTTTAGGAGAGGGCAATTTCCCTCTAAACATCTCTGTGAATGAATATTTAAGAGGCATATATTACACCTCTATCCATCACCTTGTGTGGTTGGATTCTCCAATGCTTGTAACCTTGCTTCGATAGTACCCTCTGCAGGGTCAGTTGAATCACCAATAGTATCTTGGATATCCTTAACATCTTTCAAGATACCACCTGCACCAGTACCACTTGCCTTACCAATAGCAGTTTCCAATGCTTTGATTTTAGTGTCATCCCCACCATTAGATGCATCCAAGTCCTCAAGGATTTTATATAATCTTTTCTGTCTTAATTTCCCACCAAAAAATAAGTGGCGAAATGAGTATCTTAAACTCATTTTATATCACCTATTCTGTTAAACCAGTTTGTTTTAAAATTGCTTTAGGATGTTTACAAGCAAGACCCATTTCAGCCCATACTTCAATACGGTTAGTGAATGGGTATCTGTCTTCTTTAGATGTTGAAACATTGATTAATCCACCATTCATAGTGGAATGTTTAGGATTAACATTTTTATAAACAGTAATAGGTTTGATCAATCTGTCAATACCATATAATGTACCATTCTCAATAGTGGTTTT
Source organism: uncultured Lachnospiraceae bacterium (assembly GCA_946406305.1). Classification (GTDB taxonomy): domain Bacteria; phylum Bacillota; class Clostridia; order Lachnospirales; family Lachnospiraceae; genus UBA3633. The sequence continues at coordinate 1,352 of CAMJKC010000190.1, read as the reverse complement.
AGTGTTTTCAAATGCAACACCCTCACAGTTATTAGGAGTGAATGTACCATCTAATGCAGAATAGAACTTGTTCATAGCTCTGAACTGGTTAGTGTTGACAAAACAATCAGTTAAGTTGTAATCCCAACCCTCAACATCTTCAAAGGTGTATTTCATATCAATAATATCATCATTGATTTGTGCTGAAGTATCCCATACTCCATCATTTAAAGTGATTGGAGTTGCTCCTGCATTCTTATCCATGAAATTGAAGATATCTCTGTTGATGGTTCTTGACATACCATAAGCGATTCTGTCATATGCTCTTGCAATCTCATCAACAAAACCATTCTCTTTCAATTTAGCTTCAGAATATTCAAATGCATAACCAAATTGATAAGTATCTCCACTTCTACGGCTGATAGGACTGATATCAATAGTGGATAATTTACCAAGTTCTGAAACTGGTAATGGTTCACTCATAACACCAGTTTGGATATCATCTTCAGCATTCAAATCATCTCTGAAATAGCTGAATGTGGTTGCTCCACCAAGATCAACAACTGGGAAAATATCAAGGAAGAATAATTGATGTTCCATCTTTTTCAAGATGGCTCTTTCAACAAACTCCTTTCTTAATAGCTTTTCAGCACTTAAAGTAATAATTGGCATAACTTAATTAACCTCGAAAAAATAATATTTAGAATCCAATTAATTGCATTAAAACTGGAATCTTTGCTTGACTACCTGCTTTAGCAGAAACTAATGCAATAGCTTTACCATTGGAATTATCCTTGTCAAAGACATTGTCACCTTGATAAGCAACTTTATCACCAACAGCAATTGCAGAGTTCTCTGCTTTTAAAGTTACATTGTGTATGTAGTAACCGAACACACGAACAGTACAGATTCTCTTATTATACTCACCACTTGAAGAAGTTTCACTTGGTCTGTCCTTTCTCCAAATAGGATTATCGATTACTTGACCAATAACATCATCATTTTCATCTGCAACTTTAATAGTTTTGTCTGCAGTATCTAAAGTGACATAATCTCCCTTATGCACTTCATCAGACATCACTAACACTTCTTCTCCATCTGTACCTTTATATTTGGTTGCAGTACCCTCTTCGGCATAGAACCAAATGTCAGTTTCAAACGGCTTATAATTTTCAATTTGAACCATAATTCTTAACCTAAACTTTAAATTTTTTTATTCTACAATCCACTTGCTTTGAAATCTTCCTCAAACATCTCATCAGTATATACATCCTCATCCTCTTGTGGTGGCACATCATTGCCATCATCTATATGAGTTTGAGTCACTGATACACCACGAGGTGTCTTTGCAGTACCCATATTCTTCTTAAACA
>CAMJKC010000189.1 GCA_946406305.1 uncultured Lachnospiraceae bacterium | reverse complement strand
CAATCAATAGTTCCGTTAGTTAAGAACTCTTTTAATTCATTAATAGCACCAACTATTGTTTTGGCTGTAGTATTTAAAGTATTGTCAGTGATGTTTTGTTTGAGAGCAAGTAAGTCAGCAAGCAACTTCTCATTTGGTATCTTCTTGTCAGATGGTGTAGCACTAAGTGTCCCAACTATAACACCAGTCTTAAAGTTGTCAACTGTGAGATTTGTTACATCATTGTCATCGGCATCAACCGTCTTGTTAGTTAAAGTACCAGTCAAATCTTTTATATCATTAAACAACTGTGTAGGTGTTATGTCATCTGACAAATCATTTGAACCTACTTGTCTTGTCGCATTTACAAGTCCTGCTAAAAGGTTAGCAACTGGTATCTCAATAGTTTGTCCACTCTTAAGAGTTAAAACTATCTTTTTATTTGTGGCATCATATGACCCACTAATTACTAACTCTTCAAGTGGAAGGTCAACCGATTTAATATCTATAACATTCTCATTCTTATCAAGCAACTTTAATGTTAAGACATAATCAGTTGTGTCCATTGATACATTAAGTTTATGACCTGCGGCATCAACATTTGCAATCTTTGCGTAATTCGCATCATTCTGCAAATCACTCATTTTAAGAACGACATCTGCAGTAAGTGCCTTATTATTGATAGTTCTTGTGGTTGGTACTTTTCCACCAAGTGCCACTTGTAAGTCTGCTTGGTCTTCAATGTCTCCTACAATGCTACCCCAAGAACCTGCACCATCACCACCTATCTGAACATTCTCACTACCAGTGCCAATATAAAGTTTCTTTGTATCAGTTGTAAACTTAAGTTCACCAGCAGCAACTCCTGCACTCGCTAAATCTGCTTCAAGTCCTCTTTTTACTAAAATCTTAATTGACATAATTATTGTTCCTCCTCGTTAAATAATCCACCATCAACAGTGTCATTAGTTATGACTTTTTTTGCATCTTCTGATAGATTTCTTCCATCGACAAAATTACCCTTTATGTCGTTAATGGTGTTTTTCATTTCTTCATTTACTTCCTTTTGATTTAGTTTATTGCCACTCATACTTTCAGTTCTCTTATTTGTGAGTGGTGTTTCTTTCGTATTTTGATAAACAAAATAGTCTGCTTCCCACTTGTTACTTCCTTGATAAACGGCTCTATCTTTTCCTGTGTTTAGCTTCACTCCATTTATAATCAAAGGAAACTCACTACTTGGATGACCTCTCACAAAGTCTCCAATAAGTAATGGTGTCCCATCTTGCCTCTCATTAGGAAATGAGTTTGTTACATAACCCAAAAAAATAGAAGGTGTCCCTCCTATTATCTCTTCAACATATTGTTTTACTGCTCCAAATGCTACACTACCATTCATATCTATACCTCGTTCTATGATATTCTTTTAAATGCATAAACTTTAATTGCTGGTGGTTGGACAGTATTTGACTTACCATAAATCTCATTACTTTTACTTGCATCAATTTCAAAGCCACTGCTAACACCAGCACTTGCTCCATTAGATGATGCCCAATATCTTCTATTGCCAGAGTTCTTTTCTTTGAATGCTCCATTAGCAGTATACCAGCCACCACTACTTCCACCACCGACAACTGTCAAATCACCTTTAATATTTGGTAGTCCTGCATCAATCAGCTCTCCACCATCATTTGATTCTGTAGTCCATAAGGCTCTTCCTTCTTCTATTAGTTCCCACTTACCACCCATAAATGTTTCTGGTGATACTTTATTAAGTGATAAATAGATAGAGCCTACTGGATACACAAAATCAATAATCATTTCTGCTATCTTTTTATCGGTATAGTTTTTACTTGCTCCAAATGATGCACTACCATTCATACTTTACCTCTCGCACCAATGTCCATTAAATGCGACACAGTACTTTACTACTTTTCTTGGGCTCTGCTCTTCATCTATTACTTGAAGTTCATCTCCATCTTCGCAATTTGTCTCTTGGTCATTTAGAGCATTGTATTCTACTAAACTCATATAATAGCTTTGAAATTTATCACTTTTCATAAGACCTCCTAACTTAATCTATTCTCACAAACTATAGGTATTGATACACCATTAAAACTAAATGAATTGAATGTGAGTTTACTTGTAATGTTTTGACTACCTGACTCACGGCCTGCTCCAACATAAGCAAATGCAAGTCCCTCTGGCACAGTTGAGTTTTCATTATAAGTTTTAGTAACTGTGCTACTTGTTGATACTGGTTGAGGCACTACATCTACTCCAAAACAGTTATTCATTCCATATCCATATGATGTTACTGATGAACTACCTCTAAAATACAAATAACCTGTAACACTCAATACATATTTAAGAATACTTGTATCAAACCTTTTATTGTATCCACAAACAGAATCAATGTCATAATATCCATAGTTGTTTCCATAACCTTTAAACTTTATCTCAGACCCAACCATTACCCATATACTTGAGTTATTACGATTTGATACGATTTGAATATAGTTGCTACCGACTGTCAAACTTCCATAACCACTTAAGTCTGATATTTTTGCTTCCGTGGCATTTTCAAAATATGGTGTTGATGTATCTCTATACAAAAATCTTGGATATACAATAATTTTCTCTACTGCTTCTGACAAATCATAAAACTTCTTCATTCCACTTCCGTCGTTATAGTATCCAAAAAATATAGGGTGGTTATAATAATTTATAGCTGATTTTTTTACTGCTCCATTGTCACCAAAATACAAACTCATATTCTACCCCACTAAAACAATGCAACCTTGGTCTACACTTGTTGGAACTGTTGTTTGAAACTTTATAGCTCTAAACTCATAATCATTTGATGATGTAGTTTTTGCCGTTCTTCCAAGACCACCTCTTGATAATGGTAATGTTCCACTTGTAATGTTAGCAGCACTATGGTTATGGCTACTTGCTGCCTTACCAGACAGAGCATTATAAACTCCACCTGATGTAACCATCTTAGTTGAGTTTTGAGTAGGTGTTGAATCAACTGATGAATTACCCGTGCCACCATTAGCTACTGGAATAACTGATGATCCACCACCACCTAATACTTGTGCGAGTGTTACTGCATGCGGATTATTCTTATTTGCTGTATGAGTTGCAATCTTACTATCAACTAATGATTCAA
>CAMJKC010000188.1 GCA_946406305.1 uncultured Lachnospiraceae bacterium | reverse complement strand
TCTCTTCTTCATCAACATTTGAAAAGCCTGCTTCTGTGATATACTCTCTTGAGTTTCTCGCAAAACAAACTAAAATATTACTAAATAATAGTGATAATAATACTAATATTATAGCATATATTCTATTTTTCATAACCACCCCTTATCCGATTTTTAATAATACTATATCATTTTTATTTTTCCAATGACACCCATATTGCAGGGCGAATGCCATATATTTCAGCATCTACAGAATCGCAAAATGTCCATCCTTCATAGGTAACAAACATTACCTCATAATTTTTGGACATATTTGTCCGTAGCCAATAATTTGCTGTATTTTCAAACAATGCATTCTTCAATCCTTGTTTATAAGCATAAGGTGTCCCACAAGTTGTTGCATTATCATAGTTAAACGATATTTGTTTATCCCCATCTTCACCCCAAAGTTCTATAGATAATTGACGTTCTTTTTCAACATATTCATGATCTTGATAAAACCTATTAGCAGAAAGATATTTTAGAAATTCAGCATCACTCAATAAGAATACTTTATCTATAGTATTCTCACTATCTGTTGCTTTTGAATCATAAAATTCGTCAATACTCCTTTTATTCTCAATTTCACAACTAAGAATTAACTGTTTTTCTTTATCACTAAATGCCATATCATAAAAAACTTCATTAAGCCATCTCCGTATAGTGCTATCATTCCAGTGGCATTCTTTTTTGTATGTATCATTAAAAGGTTTGCAATCAAGTATATATTTACTTAATAATAAAGCTTTATTATCTTCTTTAGCAAGAACTATCCATTCAATAGGTGTCTTGAAATTATCTATGGCACTTTGATAATACTTACCAAATTTAACTGTATCATATTTTTCATATATTTTGTCTTTATAACTCTTGCCCATTTTTGATAAATCATGTTCATCTGCTATTTTTACTCTTGCTACTTGTGTTTTAATGTTCTCTAGTGAAATTAAACTGCTTGTGAAATCTTTTATGATTAATAATACAAAAACTATTACTATGATACTAAGAATTTTATATTTAGTTTTATTTTTTATATTTGATTTAATATTTTCCAAAATTTTCATAATTATTTTTTCTCACTTTGATAATATTCATAATACGGATATTCGGGATAATGAACTAATGAATTATTTCCCTCTAATAAATTTTTTCTAAAATTTAAAAAATAATTCTTTCGGTTCACTATGTCCTTATATTTCCGTCTTTCTAAATATCTAAAATATTGATCTCTATAAGTACTAATTACTCGTAATCCAACATTATTTACAAACTCCCTTGCTCTTGATATATCATTTGTTTCATCATATATCTCATCATAATATTGATTAAATACCTCAAAATAAGACTTATCTTGATTATTCTTAAATCTGTAATATAAATTTACTGCATCAAGGTCTGCTCTATAATCATCTTCTTTTAGTGATGGCTTAGCATAATTTGTTCCACACACATCTCCTATGAATCCAGCATTTGCTACTCCATCATACACACCGTTAAATACACCAGAAAAATTTGCAAAGCTCCATTTTTCGCCATTCTTGAAATATGTACTCATAGTCGCACTCATATGGGCAAAATCATTATTATTCTTCTCTTCATTGCATAGTTGATATTGTTGAACAACTGAAGCATATATATGATTTGCTATGTCTTGTCTATTTCCCTTAATCATTTCATAATTATTCTCAAAATATGATATTATATCATATATGATATCTTTTTTAGTCTTATATAAATTCGCTACTTTGCCCCATAGCCATATTTCATTCTTTGCTAAATCTGAAACATTCGTATTTTTTATATAATAAATTACTCTATTAATTTCTTGTTCATATATACCATTTTTATGATATACACAACTTGAAAGTATCCTATAATACTTAACTATTGAACTATAATCCCATCCATCGTCAATTTTAATATATCTATACAACTCAGTCATTATTTCAAGTATCTTATTATCTTCTTCATTATTTGGTTTAAAATTAAACTCACTCTTTAAATATTGTTGATATTTTAATTCTTCACTATTATCATACCTCTCCACTCTTTGCTCTTTTTGAACTACATATGTTATGTCTTGTGGTATAATATTCTTACTTATACTATAATATGCCACAATATCATTGGAAGTATATATCTCGTATGTATTATTGTTTAATTTATTTATAAAATCTATCAACTTCACACGAACTACATTATTGCTAGGAAAATATGTTTGATTTAATATTTTAGTTTCTACTCTTACTACTTTGCCACTCGTCCTATATTCATCAAGTATCTCTTTCATTACTTTTTTTAATGCTATATTGTCTATATCTTTATTGTATATTGTTCTTACTTTATTATTACTTCCTTTGAATATTTCATCTATACTATCTTCAATTTGATACACATATCCTTCATTCCCTTTATATATATAACCATTAAAATTAAATATCCCATTATCTTTATGCTTCATTTCTTCCATTGCTCTTCTTCCACTTTTTATTGCTGTCATACCATATCTTGTAAATCCTGTATTTCTTGTGGGCACATATGAATATATATCTTCTGTGTTTACTACATTAAATATACTACAATATTTGCTCTCAATAGTATTTATTAAACCATCTATGCTATCACTATTATTATATACTGTATATGGACTACCAAATATATAACTATATACAATGGCACTATTTCTATTACTTCCTTTGTTATCTATTATCCTTGCACTTAGTATATTGGCTACTGCCCCACCTGTGTTATATCCCGTTATCCAATATATAAAATCTTTTCCTTGTTCTTTTTCATAAATTATTTTTGCTAATTTATCAAATGTCTCATGGTTATTTGAATAATAATTCTCTGATGCATTTATCCCTATATCTTCTATTGTATTTAATCCTTTCTCTATGCTTTTTATTACTATTAGTTTGACTTTCTTTTTAAGTGGTGTCTCTTCTGCATTATATGTATATTCCACTTCATTTATATATGATACATACTTGACCTTAGTCTTATTATCTACTACTGCCTCTTTTATCTCAAAATTTAGATTTTTAAGCATCCCTATTATTTTTAAAAGTTCTTTCAACTTATCTATATTACTTTCTATCTCATTACATAACATTAAACTCATAGTTGATAATTCATCATAATAATTCTTATTATTCATAAAGAAATATCTATAATCCATATGTGTTTCTGCATTATT
>CAMJKC010000187.1 GCA_946406305.1 uncultured Lachnospiraceae bacterium | reverse complement strand
ATTAATTTCATAAAAAATATTATAATTATAATATTGAAAAAAGAATAAAAATATGTTATTATACTACAAAAATTCATACTTATGGTTTTACAAGTCTAGTGCCAAAATTTGGTTACTTGTATAAGTAAGTAGAAGAAAAACTAGGAGGAAAATTTAATGAGTGTTATTTCTATGAAACAGCTCCTTGAAGCTGGTGTGCATTTTGGGCACCAAACAAGGAGATGGAATCCAAAAATGTCGCCATATATCTTTACGGCAAGAAACGGTATCCACATAATTGATTTACAAAAATCTGTAGTAAAAGTTGACGAAGCATACAATGCTATAGTTAATATTGTAAAAAATGGTGGAACAATTTTATTTGTTGGTACAAAAAAACAAGCTCAAGAAGCAATTAAAGAAGAAGCAATAAGATGTGGTGAGTTTTATGTAGATGTTCGTTGGTTGGGCGGAATGCTTACTAATTTTAAAACCATAGAATCTCGTATAAAACATTTAAAAGATTTAGAGCATATGGAAAATGATGGTTCATTTGACAGATTGCCTAAAAAAGAAGTTGCTCTTTTAAGAAAAGAAAGAGAAAAATTGGAAGCAAATCTTGGTGGTATTAAAGATATGAAGACACTACCACAAGCAATATTTGTTGTAGACCCTAAAAAAGAAAAATTGTGCATAAATGAAGCAAGAAAACTTGGTATTACACTTATAGGAATAGCTGATACAAATGCTGATCCTGAAGAACTTGATTATGTTATACCAGGAAATGATGATGCTATAAGAGCTGTAAAACTAATTGTAGAAAAGATGGCTGATGCAGTTATAGAAGCAAAACAAGGAGAATCTTTTGTAAATAAAGAATCTGAAGCAGATGTTGTATCAAACAATGATGATAATAAGGAAGTAGAAAATACAGATACTAATAATGAAAATAATGAATAGGAGATAGATATGGAAGTAACAGCACAAATGGTAAAAGACTTAAGAGAGATGACAGGTGCCGGAATGATGGATAGCAAAAAAGCTCTCATTGAGACAAATGGTGATATAGATGCTGCCGTTGAGTATTTAAGAAAAAAAGGATTAGCAAGTGCAGAAAAAAAATCTGGAAGAATTGCAGCTGAAGGTTTAGTGCAAACATTAAAGTTAGATAATTTAAAAGCTGGTGTCATAGTAGAAGTAAATTCTGAAACTGATTTTGTAGCAAAAAATGATACTTTCAAGCAATATGTAGAGAAGGTTGCAAAGCAAGCACTTGAAAGTAATTCTTCTGACATGGATAGCTTTTTTAATGAAAAATGGATTTTTGATAATGCAAAAACAGTAAAAGAAGAATTATCGTCACAAATAGCAGTTATTGGCGAGAATATGAATATAAGAAGAAAAGATAAATTAACAAATGAAAAAGGTTTTGTATATGATTATATTCATGCTGGTGGAAGAATAGGTGTTTTAGTTTCTATAGATACAGATGTTATAAATGATGAAATTAAAAATATGGCAAAATGTATATGTATGCAAATAGCAGCTATGAGACCAAAATTTTTATCTCAAGATGAAGTAGATTCTAATTTTATAAAAAAAGAGAAAGAGATAATATTTGAAGAAGCAAAAAATGATCCAAAAACTGCTGGTAAACCTGACAATATAATAAATGGAATGGTTGAAGGCAGATTTAAAAAAGAAATGAAAGAATTTTGTTTACTTGATCAAGAAAATGTAATATCACCTGCAGATAATAAAGAGTCAATTTCACAATATGTAGATAGAATAGCAAAAGCAAATAGTGCCAATATAAAAATAGCTAAATTTATTCGTTATGAAACTGGTGAAGGTATAGAGAAAAAGAATGAAGATTTTGCAGCCGAAGTGGCTAAGCAAATAGGTTAAGGAGGTTAATATGTCAATATGTCCTAAAAATAGAAGTTCAAGAGCAAGAAGAGATAGTAGAAGAGCAAATTGGAAAATGCAAGAAAGTAATTTAATTGTTTGCTCAAAGTGTGGGGCTCTCACATTACCACATAGAGTATGTAAAAATTGTGGCTCATATAATAAAAGAGAAATCATAGCAGTAAAAGAAGCAAAATAATTACTATAAAATCCCTATATTTTATCATTTATAGGGTTTTTTTTTGTCCACAATAAAATACACATAAAATGATATACATTTATATAGAAAATAAGTTTCATTTGTGGTATTATAATAAAATGGTGTAATTATGGTAAGAATTGGAATAGATGCGTGTAGCAATGACAATGGAAAACAAATTTTTATAGATGCAGCATATAAATATGTTTCAAAAAATAGTGATGTTAAAATATATTTGTATTCTGATGAGAATATTTTAGTTAATGAAAAATTTATAAATCAAATAGAAGTTGTAAAGTGTGAAGATAGAATTGCGGTTGAAGAGCATCCTGTTTTTTCACTTAGGACAAAAAAGAAATCTTCATTATATTTAGCAGGCAATGATTTAAATGATAATAAAATAGATGTTCTGATTTCTGCAGGGAGTACTGGTGCAGTTCTTGCTTTAGGTCAACTTTATATAAAAACTTTAGAAAATGTAAAGAGACCTGCCATAGCAACAGTTATTCCAACGGAAACTTGCAAGACGATAGTTATAGATAGTGGAGCGAATATGGACCCAGAGCCAGAGTGGTTAGTCCAATATGCAATATTAGGAAGCATATATTATGAAGAAATGTTTTCAAAAAAACCAAGAGTGGGACTTTTAAATGTCGGAGTAGAGAAAACTAAAGGAAATAAACTCACTACAGAAGTATATGAATTGTTATCTAAAGTGGATAAGATTAATTTTGTAGGAAATATAGAAGCGAGAGATGTGCCAAAAGGTGTATGTGATGTATTGGTTTGTGATGGATTTAGTGGAAATGTTTTATTAAAGATGTATGAAGGGACTGCTAAAAGTTTACTTAGTATAATAAAAAATATATTTAAAAAAAGTATTATTAATCTAATGTGTGCTGCAGTATTAAAATCATCATTTAAAAGTGTTTTGAAAGAATATGATGCCAGAGAATATGGAGGAGCGATACTTATAGGAACGAGGAAATTGATTATAAAGTGTCACGGAAATGCAAAGTCGAATGAAATATATGTTGCATTATCTCAGGCATATGATTTTGTAAAAAAAGATATAAATAAAAAATTTAAAGACATAGGAGGCAACTATGGAATTTGAAAAAATTAAAAATGCTATTTTGAAAGTAAAAAAAATAGATGAAAGTAAAATT
>CAMJKC010000186.1 GCA_946406305.1 uncultured Lachnospiraceae bacterium | reverse complement strand
TTTCCTGATAGCGATAGTAAATATAAAGATGTTTCTTCAATTGAATTATTAAAAGAAATTATGAATTTAAAGTGTGGAGATAAAAGTTTTCAAGATAAATATAGTATTATAAATATTGATTCAACTATAATATGCGAAGAACCAAAGCTTAGAAAATATATTAGTAACATGAGAAAAAATATTTCAGATGCATTATCAATCAGTTTTGATGATGTTAATGTTAAAGCAAAAACAGAGGAAGGTCTTGGATATATAGGTGATGGTAGTGCAATTTCAGCAAGAGCAGTTTGTATGTTAAAATTAAAGTAATGAAAAGAGGTTTTAATGCAAATATATAATACAATGACAAAAAAGAAAGAAATATTTGAGCCACATGAGAAAAACAAAGTGAGGATATATGTATGTGGTCCAACGGTATATGACTACATTCATATAGGTAATGCAAGACCTATGATAGTTTTTGATACTTTTAGAAGGTATTTGGAATTTTTATCATACGAGGTTATTTATGTGTCAAATTTCACAGATATAGATGATAAAATAATAAAAAAAGCAAATGATAGTAATATGACAACAAAAGAAATAACAGAAAAATATATTAGAGAATGTAAAACCGATATGGAGAATTTGAATATTGAAGAGGCAACATATAATCCTTTAGCGACAGAAGAAGTAGATAGTATGATAGAATTTATATCAAATTTAATATCAAAAGGTTATGCATATAAAGTAGAAGATGGGACCGTATATTTTGACACAAGTAAATCAGTTGAATATGGAAAACTTTCTCATAAAAACATAGATGAGTTAAAGTCTGGTTATAGAGAAATAAAAATAACAGGAGAAGATAATAAAAAGAACAGAAATGATTTTGTTCTATGGAAACCTATGAAAGAAGGTGAACCTTATTATGATAGCCCTTTTGGAAAAGGAAGACCAGGTTGGCATACCGAGTGTTGTGTGATGGCTCCAAAATATTGTGGAGGAGTTTTAGATGTTCATGCAGGAGGGGAAGATTTAATATTTCCACATCATGAAAATGAGATAGCACAATTTGAAGCACTATTTGAAAAACCTTATTCTAAATATTGGATGCATAATGCTTTCTTAAATATAAATAACGAAAAGATGAGTAAGTCTCTTGGGAATTTTTTCATAGTGAGAGATGTTTTAAATAAATTTGATGGTAATGTTTTAAGATTATTTATGTTATCTACTCATTATAGAACAAAACTTAATTTTTCATTTGAGTTAATGGAAAGTGCAAAAAGTGCATATGAGAGAATTAAAAATTGTGTTAATAATATTAAATTCTTAATACTAAATAGTGGAAATTCTGTAGTGCCAATAAATTTGAAAGAAAAAATTTTTTACAATAAAGATGAGTTTAATGAATACCTAAATGATATAAAATTATGTGATGATTTTAATGAAAATGAAAAAGAAGTGATTAACAAAGTTATTGAACATATTGAAAAATATTTTAAATCGCTTGATGATGATTTGAATACAGCAGATGCTATAAGTGAAATATACGAAGTTGTGCGGATAGCAAATCAAAATTTAAAAGATAATGACGAATTGATATATATGTTATTTCTATATGACATTATAGGTATGATGTTGACAATATTGGGAATAGAGATTGTGGAAGATAGAGACATAGATATAGATGTAGAAAAATATATTGAAGAGAGAAATGAAGCAAAAAAGAATAAAGATTATAAAAAAGCAGATGAAATTAGAGATTTTTTATTGACAAAAGGTATAGAACTTGAAGATACAAGGCAAGGAGTGAAATGGAGGAAAATTTAAAAGAGATATTAACTGAGTTATCAAAAGAAGAGATTCCATCAGGAGATATGAATGTTTTGTCATATATAGGAGATGCAATATATGAATTATTGGCAAGAACATATATAATAGAAAAATATAGCAAACTATATAAAATAAATGATTTGCATAAATTAAATATAGGAATCGTATGTGCGAAAAGTCAATCTACTACAATTGATAAACTTATTGAAGAAAACATTTTAACTGATGAAGAAATTGAAATATATAAAAGAGCGAGAAATGTGCATACAAAATCACATCCAAAAAATGGATTAATAGTAGATTATAGAAAGGCAACTGGTTTTGAAGGGCTATTAGGGTATTTGTTATATAAAAAAAATATTGATAGAATATTATATATTTGTGATTATTCATTTAAAAATATTATTTTAAATTAATATGCACCTTTGGCGGAATTGGTAGACGCGTACGGTTCAGGTCCGTATGAGCAATCATGGGAGTTCGAGTCTCCCAAGGTGTATTAGGAGTTTTATGAAAGATAATAAAAATTATAAAAAAGCAATACAAAATGAATTTAAAGATAAAAAAAATATAATAGAGGGAAAAAACAGTGTTATAGAATCTTATAAGGCTGGTGTTAAGTTTAAAAAGCTGTATGTTTTGAATGATATAAAAGATGATAGGATAATAGATATTGCAAATAGATTGAAGAACGAAGGAATAGATGTATTTTATGTTGATAGAAAAGTTTTAGACAATATGAGTATTACTAAAATACATAAAGGAGTTATTGCAGAAGTAGAAGAATATAAGTATGTAGATGTTGACTATATTATAAATAGTGCAAGAAGTAAAAATGAAAGACTGTTTATGTTAATTCTTGATGAAATTGAAGACCCAAGGAATTTTGGTGCTATAATAAGAACTGCCGACTTATTGGGAATTCATGGAATAGTCATAAAAGATAAAAACTCTGTAAAGGTGAATAGTTTGGTTATGTCATCATCAAGTGGGGCAGCAAATTTTGTAAAAATCGCAATGGTTAATAATATAAATAGAGTTATAGATTATTTGAAAAAAAATAATGTTTGGATATATTCTGCCGAGATGGATGGAAAAGATATAAGAGAAGTTGATTTTAATGGTGACATATGTGTAGTTTTAGGTAACGAGGGGAAAGGGGTAAAGAAGTTGACAAGTGAAAAATCAGATTTCAAAATCAGTGTTCCGATGAAAGGACATGTTGATTCATATAATGTTTCAGTAGCGGCGAGTATTATAATGTATGAAATTTTTAGAGGGAGATAATATGAGTTTTATTATAAATAAAAAGAAAAATATATTTATTGTTTTAATTGTTTTTTGTGTTTTAGTATCTTGTAATAACAAAATTATAGATTACAGGTTGGCTATTGAAGAAACAAGAGAAGTTGAGAGCAGTGAGTTTTCTTTTGAAAAGCCAAC
>CAMJKC010000185.1 GCA_946406305.1 uncultured Lachnospiraceae bacterium | reverse complement strand
GGGTATTACTCAACACTTAAATGGAACAGAAAATGTTATGAGTCTTTCTAACCTTGCACTTGTTACAGGAAACATTGGACACGATGCTTGTGGTGTAAACCCACTTCGTGGACAAAACAATGTTCAAGGTGCTTGTGATATGGGAGCATTACCAACAGATTATCCTGCATATCAAAAAGTATTCAACCCAGAAGTTCAAGAAAAATTTGAGAAAGCTTGGGGAGTAAAATTAAATCCAAACAAAGGTTTAACTGTTACTCAAACAGTTCCAGCTATACTTGAAGATAAGGTAAAACTTCTATATGTAATGGGTGAAAATCCAGTTGTATCAGATCCAGATACAGAGCATGTTATCCATGCACTTGAAAAGGCATTCGTTATAACTCAAGACTTATTCTTAAATGAAACTTCTGAGTATGCTGATGTCGTATTCCCTTCAACAGCATTTGCTGAGAAAGATGGAACATTTAGTAATACAGAGAGAAGAGTTCAAAGAGTAAGACAACTTGCTTCAGTAAAAGGCGAATGTAAAGATGACTGGTGGATTATAATGCAGATTATGAACCGTATAGGTTATAAGTGTCATTATGATAAAGCAGAAGATATATTTAATGAACTTAGAACAGTAACTCCAAGCTATGCTGGAATTACATATAAGAGAATAGAAAAAGAAGGAATACATTGGCCATGTCCAACAGAAGACCATCCAGGAACACCTGTTCTCCATGCAAATGGACCTATTAGAAATGGTGGAAAAGGACTTCTTAAGACAATGGAATGGAAACCATCTCCAGAAACTGAAAATAAAAAAGAATATCCAATAACACTTACAAGCTGTCGTATCCTTTATCATTATCATACAAGAACTATGACAGACAGAACAAGAGCAGTGCACTTTACAGCACCAAGAAATTGGGTTGAGATAAATAAAGAAGATGCAGCAGAACTTAAGATTAAACAAGGCGATTGGGTTCAAGTTACTTCTCCAAGAGGCGAAGTATTCGTTGAAGCAAGAGTTGTTGACACAGTAGAACCAGGTGTAGCTTGGATGCCATTCCACTATGCAGAGGGAGCTAATATGCTTTCAGATGCTCATGCACTTGATCCTATTTCTCAAATACCAGGATTTAAGCAAATAGGTGTTAGAATAGAAAAAGTTTCTGACAAAAAAGCAAAAGCTCTTGCAAACAAGGCAGAGAAAGCTGAAATACTTTATTATGTAAATGAAGATCCGGATGCAATTCGTTATAAAGAAAAATCAGTTGAAGATGTTATAGCACAAGAAGAAGCAAAAATGCTTAAAGGTGCTCCAAACTTAATTGATAAATTTGACAAAGAGGGAGAAGAATTTACAAAATCAGCTGACTACTTGATGAAAGAGCAAAGTTTAATTAGCTGGTGTAGAAACGACAATAGAAAGAAAGCAAGAAAAGGAAAAGTTGGTTGGCAACCAAAATAAAAAAAGTGTAAAGGAGAAAAAAGCATATGAATCGAGAAATATATGGTGGTTTTTTAGATGAAAAAATTAGATTAACTATTGATGACAAAGTTGTATTTTGCGACAGAGAATGCACTATACTAGATGCAGCAAAAGTGGCTGGTATAGAAATTCCTACACTTTGCTACCTCAAAGGTTTAACACCAACAGGTGCTTGTGGAGTTTGTGCAGTTGAAGTTGCTAACGACGATGGGACTACAACTATAAAAAGAGCATGTAGATGCAGAGCAAAAGACGGAATGGTTGTATATACACATTCTGATGCTATAACAAAATATAGAGAAGAGAGAATAACAAAACTTTTAAGCATTCACCCTAATGACTGCTTAACTTGTCAAAAGACAAATGGAAACTGTCATTTCCAAGAAGTTACTCATTTGTTTGGAATCAATCCAGAAAATAGAAAAGTTCCAAAAAGAGTATTTGATGACACAGCAGAAGCATTTACTCGTGATATGAGCAAATGTATAGCTTGTGGAAGATGTGTAACTGTTTGTAATGAAGTTCAAAAGATTAAAATCTATGAAATGTATACAGACCATAAAACAGGAGATAAATATCAACAAGTTAAAGGTGGCAGACTTTTAAAAGATACTGATTGTATCAACTGTGGACAATGTGTAAAAGTATGTCCTGTTGCAGCTTTAACAGAGAGAGACGGAGTGACAAAAGCTATTGAAGCTCTTGAAAATGAAGATGTAACTGTTGTATGGTCAATGGCACCAGCTGTTCAAAATACTTTAGGCGAAGAGTTTGGATTACCTACAGGGGAAGATGTAACTAAAAAAATTGCTGCAGGCATGAAAACTTTAGGCGGATATGCTTACACTACAGACTTCTCTGCAGATGTAACTATAATGGAAGAAGGAACTGAGTTTATAGATAGAGTTGCAAACGGTGGAGTTCTACCTATGATGACATCTTGTTGTCCAGGTTGGATAAGATATATAGAATATAATTATCCAGACCAACTCTCACATCTATCAAGTTGTAAATCACCACAACAAATGTTTGGTGCTCTTGTTAAAAATTATTTGCCTGAGAAAATAAATGTTCCAGCTAAAAAGATATGTCACATTTCTATAATGCCATGTACTGCAAAGAAATTTGAAGCATCAAGAAAAGAGATGGAAAGTGAAAATGGAAGAGATGTAGATATAGTTTTAACTACAAGAGAAGTTGCAAAATTATTTAGATTAAAAGGTATAGATTTAGCAACTATTGAAGATAAAGAGTTTGATAAATTTATGGGAGAAGGAACAGGTGCAGCGAGAATATTTGGAACAACAGGTGGAGTTATGGAAGCAGCACTTAGAACTGTTGTATGGAAACTCACAAATGGAAAACTTGATACCATAGATTATGAAGCAGCTCGTGGATATAAAGGTGTAAAAGAAGCTACATTAAATATCAACGGTATGGATGTAAAAGTTGCTATAGTAAATGGTATTGGAAATGTAAAACCAGTTATGGATGACATAAGAGCAGGTAAATCGCCTTATCACTTTATAGAAGTTATGGCTTGTCCAGGTGGTTGCTTAAACGGTGGAGGTGCTCCACTTACATCTGAGCCATCACTTATAGGTGTCAGAATGGATAAGATGTATGGTAGTGATAGAGATAACAAGATTCGTCGTTCACATGAAAATGAAGAGGTTCAATTACTATACAAAGATTACTTAAAAGAGCCATGTGGACACATTTCACATCATATACTACATACAAAATATGTTGACAGAAGTAAGGATGTAAAAAAATAAAACTTTGTGTAAAATGTGGTTTTGCGAGTCAATTTGCCCGATTGACTTTAAGGGTTTATAATCGCAGTTCCTCATTTATATATATTATTTATTT
>CAMJKC010000184.1 GCA_946406305.1 uncultured Lachnospiraceae bacterium | reverse complement strand
AGAAACTGCTACTCCATTTTTATCAAATTCAACTATGCCAAATCTCTCAGGGTCATTAACATAGTATCCAAATATTGTGGCTCCTTCTTTTGTTTCTTTTGCAGAAATTAATTTTTTTCTTAACCCTTGACCAAAAAATATATTATCTCCAAGTATCATAGCTACATTTTCATTTTTTATAAAATCTTCTCCAATAATAAATGCTTGAGCAAGGCCATCTGGTGATGGTTGAATTTTATATGATAAATTTATTCCAAATTCTTTTCCATCTCCTAATAATTCTTCAAACCTTTTTGTATCAACTGGTGTAGATATAATTAAAATATCTCTTATCCCAGCATTCATTAAAACTGATAGTGGATAATATATCATTGGCTTATCATATATTGGTAGTAATTGCTTTGATGTAACTTTTGTAAGAGGATATAGTCTTGTTCCTGACCCTCCAGCGAGTATTATTCCTTTCATATTAGTCTCCTTGTATTATATTGGATATGTTTTATTTTTATCATCGTATTGCGATTTGTCAACACCAGTAGTTTTACTTTCTCTATATTCAAAAAAATCTTGTGCAATAGCAGGAAATAATGCATATGTTAATACATCTTCATCTTGCTTTTTATATAATTCCACTTCTTTTTCAAATTGTTTTAATTGAGGTTTGATATGATTTGCAGGTCTATCAACTATTCTTTCTTCACCATTTAAAATTTTATTTACTACATCTTCATTCATATCTAAAATTGTTTTACCAAATTCACCTTTTACGAGCTTCTTACTTTCCTTTGGAACTATTTTATATCTTTCGCCTGATAAAACATTCATTACTGCTTGAGTTCCTACAATTTGAGAAGATGGAGTTACAAGTGGTGGCTCTCCAAAGTCTTCTCTTACTCTTGGTATTTCTTCTAAAACCTCATCTAATTTATCAATTTGACCAGCATCAGTTAATTGTTTAATGAGATTTGAAAGCATTCCTCCAGGGACTTGATATTTTAAAGTATTAACATTAACACCTAAAACCTTTGGATTTAATAATCCATCTTTTAAACATTCATCTCTATATTTATTAAAATATTTTGCAATATCTATAAGAATGTTTATGTCTAATTTAGTATCATAAGGAGTATTTTCTAAAGCTTTTACTAATACCTCTGTGGCAGGTTGACTTGTTCCAAGGGCAAAACTTGATATTGCTGTATCTAAGATATCACACCCTGCTTCAACTGCTTTCAAACATGTCATAGATGCCATTCCACTTGTATAATGAGTATGCAATTCAATTGGAAGTTTTGTTACAGCTTTTAATTTTTTTATTAAATTTTCAGTTACATATGGAAGTAATAACCCAGACATATCTTTTATACATAAACTGTCGGCTCCCATATTTTCAAGTTTTTTTGCTAAATCACACCAATAGTCAGTTGTATAGGCTTTTCCTGTAGTATATGAAAATGCAATTTGTATATGAGCTCCTTCTTTTTTAGTTGCCTTTATTGTAGTTTCTAAATTTCTTGTATCATTTAAGCAGTCAAAAACCCTTATAATATCAACTCCATTTTCAACAGATTTTTTAACAAAATATTCTACCACATCATCTGAATAGTGATTATAGCCTAATATATTTTGTCCTCTAAAAAGCATTTGAAGTTTTGTATTTTTGAAGTGTTTTTTTAATTTTCTAAGTCTTTCCCATGGATCTTCTTTTAAAAATCTAAGACATGCATCAAAAGTAGCTCCTCCCCAACATTCAACAGCATGAAATCCAACTTTATCCATAGTATCTAATATTGGTTCCATTACTTGAAAAGGCATTCTTGTAGCTATTAAACTTTGATGTGCATCTCTTAATATAGTTTCTGTTATTTTAACATTAGCCATATATACTCCTCATTAAATTACCAATTTACTTTTTTTATGGTTTTAATATTTATTTTTTCATATTTATTATCATCAGATAAGTATTGATTAAGAGCAGCTGCAATGACAAATTCTAAGTCATCATAATCTTTATTATCTACCATCACTTTTTTATCTGCAATAACTTTAGTTTTTTTCTTATATAAATATATTAATGTAATTGCTATAAATAAAATTAAAATAAAAAACAATAAATTTGATTTAAAATATTTCATACCAATAACTTGTTTATTATTAATTCCTTTTGAAATATAAAAATCATTTATTAAACTTATATCCATAAAAAACATCATTTCATTGTCTTCAACATCATAAAGATTTATTAATTTATTCATTATATCTTTATGCAAAAAGTTAATTGTAAGATTTCCTTTTTCAAAGTATATAAATAATCTTGTTTCATATTGATTTTCATTATTCTGATAGAAAAATGCTGTGATATTTTTTATTTCACCATAATTTTTTGAATATTTATAGTATTCTGTTACAAATTTGACTCCAAGTGAATTTTCTCCATAAGTTTGTGTTATAAAATCAATATAGTTTTTATTGTATTTTAAATTGTTAGATACTTCTTTTATTAATTGAGTTACTGTATCTATTATTAAAGCATCATTGTTATATATATTTTCTTCATAATTATTTTTAACTGATTGTAAATTATCATATCTTTCAAAATTATCATAATTAGAAAAAGAAAGGTTTGATTTTACAAGTATTAAAATAACTAAAACCACATAAAAACTAATTTGTTTTAACTTTTTATTCATTAAATAACTCCATATTTTTTTTAACTTTTTTGTTTTTCTTTGTATATAACATCTCAAAACTTGAAATCAACATTTGTCTTGTAGATTCTATATTAATTATTTTATCAATTATTCCATTTTTTACATAATTTTTAACATTGTAATCATTTTTTATTAAATCAATTTTCTCATTTAAAGTTTTTAATTTATCTTTTGAATTTTTTAAATCATCATTATAAATTAATTCTGCAAAAGTTTTTTCATTCATTGGTAAAATAGTAGAATTATCATATCCATAAACTATATCTACATTTAAACTTTTTTGTCCCATTATAAATCCAGAAAACCCAATAGCATTTTTAATTATTGTTACTTTTGGTATATCAGTATTAACATATGCCATTGCAAGTTCTGAAGTATATATAGATATATCTTGTCCTAAGTTATTTTCAATATTAAATTTTTCTATATTTGTAATAGTAAGTAGTGGTATTGAAAAATTATCTAAGAAAGAAATAAACTTTATAATTTTTTTAATATCATTTTTAGATATATTTTTATCTTTACCTATATTTGCAACAATACCTACTGTTTGATTATTCAATTTAATAAATCCAGTAAAAGTTGATTTTGCATAATCTTTTTTTACTTCAAAATATTTTTTTTCATCAGCAATTTCTTGAATAAACATAGGT
>CAMJKC010000183.1 GCA_946406305.1 uncultured Lachnospiraceae bacterium | reverse complement strand
ATTTTTTGGGAGTAAAAAGTGTCAACATAGCTGGTTTTGATGGTTTTAGCAATGTATATAATGAAAGTTATGCAGATGTAAATTTGCCAAGCCTTAATACGAGTGAGAGTTGGGAATATGTGAATAGTGAAATTAAAAATATGTATAAAGATTTTTTGCTTAATAGTAAAAATTTAAAAAATATAAATTTTATAACTGAAAGCATATTTAGCCGTAGTGGCGAGGAAGAAGTCGTAGTGGCGAGCAAGTATTCGTAGGGGCGAGCAAGTATTCGTAGGGGCGAGCACTGCGAGCCCACAGTGAAGAAGAAGCTGTAGTGGTGAGCAAGCATTCGTAAGGGGAGCAAGTATTCGTAGGGGCGAGCACTGCGAGCCCACAATAATGATATGAAATTAAGAAAGAATATAAGATTAAAAGAATATGACTATAAAAAGTCAGGTTATTATTTTATCACTATATGCACACACGGCATGAAGAATTATTTTGGAGAAATTGTTGACAACAAAGTTATACTAAATGAAAAGGGATTAATATTAAAAGATATAATCGAAAAGTATAATGAAAATAGCTTAAATGTTAAAAATGATTATTATCAAATTATGCCAAATCATCTGCATATAGTAATAATACTTATAGATGATAATAAGAATAGTATTTCATCTATTGTTTCAGGTTTAAAAGGAAAAGCTACAAGAGAATTGAGAATTAAAAATTTGTGGCAAAAAAGTTTTTATGAAAGAGTAATAAGAGATGAAAAAGAATACAATAGTATTATAAAATATATAAATGAAAATCCGTTTAGAGCAAAGTATCAGTGGTAAGTTATGGGTTCGCGTTGCTCGCCACTACGGGAATGGGTTCGCGGTGCTCACCCCTACGGATTGTAACAGAGAGGGTTCGCGGTGCTCACCCCTACGGATTGTAACAGAGATGGTTCGCAGTGCTCGCCCCTACGGTTTTGGGTTCGCGGTGCTTACCCCTACGGGTATGGGTTCGCGGTGCTCGCCCCTACGCCCCTACAAATATGTGCTCGCCCCAACGGATGTGGGTTCGCAATGCTCACCCCTACGGGTATGGGGGAGAAAATGAAAAGAAAGGAATATAAAATTTAAATATGATAAAAGTATCTGATTATGTAGTGAAAAAACTTGAAGAATTAAATACGAAATATATTTTTATTTTGCCTGGTGGTGGAGCTATGCACTTAAACGACTCCATAGGGAAGAGTAAAAAAATAAAATATGTCCCATGCTTACATGAACAAGTTTGTAGTATTGCAGGAGAGGCCTATGCGAGAGTAAGTAACACTTTGGGGCTTGTAATGGTGACAACAGGTCCCGGTGGCACAAATGCTATAACAGGGGTTGCAGGAGCTTATATAGAGTCAACACCTGTTATGTATATATCTGGGCAAGTGAAAAGAAAGGATATGGTAAATAATCAAAAAATAAGACAGCAAGGGATGCAAGAAGTAGATATTGTCTCTATTGTGAAACCTATAACAAAATATGCAGTATGTATAAAAAATGAAAAAGACATAAGATATGAAATAGAAAAGGCAATTTATTTTTCTATGAATGGAAGAAAAGGACCAGTGTGGATAGATATTCCTCTTGATATTCAAGCGATGGTTATTGATGAAAAAAAACTAAGACCTTATATACCGACAGAGAGTGATAAAAAATTAAATGGTTATAAAACAAAAAAAGAAATAAAAAAATATGAAGATAAAATTTTAAAATTGATTGATGATATAAATAGTAAAAAGAGACCTTGCATACTTATAGGAAATGGCATAAGGCTTGGTGATTGTATAAAAGAGTTTGACAAATTAAAAAAGATACTCAATATACCGATACTCACTTCGTGGAATGGCATAGATTTGATAGAGGAAGATGATGAGTTGTATTTTGGAAGACCAGGAGGTCTTGGGCATAGATATGCAAATTTCATACAACAGAATTCCGATTTATTCATAAGCATAGGTTGTAGGTTAAATCTTCTTCAAACTGGTTTTGATTATAAAAATTTTGCAAAATATGCAAAAAAAGTAGTGGTCGATATAGATAAAAATGAAATAAATAAGATAAATGTAAAAAGTGATATGAGTTTTGATATAGATGCAAAAATATTTATCAATTTGCTCATTAAACATAAAAACAAAATTAAAAAAGTGGATAGAAGTGAGTGGTTTTCATATTGCAATAAATTAAAATCAAAATATAAAATAATAGAAGATAGCGATAAAATAGGAAATGCAAAAGTTAATCCATATAATTTGATAGATAAAATATCTGACAATATGAAAAATGGCGACATATATGTGTCTGGTAGCAGTGGGAGCTGTATTGATATATCTATGCAGGCATTAAAAATAAAAAGAGGTGTGAGGGCATTTGCTACAAAAGGTCTTGCCTCTATGGGATACGGACTTCCATCAACTATAGGTGCAGCATTTGCAAGTGGAAAGAAAAAAAATATATGGAGTGTTCAAGGAGATGGTGGTTTTGTAATGAACATACAAGACCTTGCCACAATAAAAAGGGAAAATTTACCTATAAAGATTTTTGTTTTAAACAATAATGGATATGGTGCGATATATGCCACACAGAAGAATGTTTTTAATAAGCATTTTGTGAGCTGTGATAAAAAAACAGGAGTTGAGTTGCCAGATTTTGTTAAAGTAGTAGAAGCTTTTAATATAAAGGCAATACATTTAAAAAATAATTGTGATGTAGAAACAATAGTTAAAAAAGTAAAAAATATGAGAGAGCCTGTAGTTGTTGTGTGTGATACAGATATAAATTTGACAGCAAAAATAAAACAGATAAATATAAAAAATAAAAATGGGCAAATGGAATCATTGCCACTTGAATATATGAGACCTATGATAAGTGAAGAAGAATTTAAAGAAAATATGTTAGTGCCATATAAATTATATGACGTTTTTAAATAATTTGTCATAGGGTTTGTTGTTTTTCTAAAAAAATCGGTTATAAAATATTACTTTAGAGTAAAACAGCTGTAGGGGCGAATACCAAGTTTGTAGAGGTGAGCACCAAATTTGTAGTGGTGAGCAAGCATTCGTAGTGGTGAGCATTAAATTTGTAGGGGCGAGCACTGCGAGCCCACAGTGAAGAAGAAGTTGTAGGGGCGAGCACCGCGAGCCCAAAACCGTAGTGGTGAGCACTGCGAGCCCTATTTGCTTATGTATTATAGAATTAAATATTGAAATAAAAAAAGTACTTCACTATGATAGAGAATTATATAATCAGTGGTGGAAAAAATGCAAGAGTTGTATATAAAAAGTATTAAGGTTTAATATAGAGTATAATTACTATGGGTTTATAAAGAAGCATAAGAATTAACCCCATATC
>CAMJKC010000182.1 GCA_946406305.1 uncultured Lachnospiraceae bacterium | reverse complement strand
CTTGCATTATATCTTTATTATATTTTTTACTTGTCGAATTACTACTTCCCCCAGGGAATCTTATAAGTTTAGAAAATTCTCCAGTATATTCTCTAATCTTACACTGCATCTTGTATAAATCATCAAAATATTTTTCTTTACTTTTGTAAATACTATAATTATGTGTGTAAGTATGAACTCCGATTGTGTGACCTTCTTTTTTTAATTCCTTTAAAACATCTATATACTTAGGATATTGATTTGTCACAAAAAAAGTTGCTTTTATATTATACTTTTGTAAAATTCTCATAAGCCTAACTGTATATTGACTTGGTCCGTCATCAAATGTCATATATAGACATTTTCTATCCTTATCTTCTATATCCTCATATGAAATATGTTCATATTTCAAAAAACTATTATTTTTAATTTTCATAAAGTTTACATAAAACAGTATATATTGATAAATTGCATAATACACATCATTATCAATGTCAATAATACTATGTGTAAAAAAAACATTATCTATAAATGGTGTGAGGTCTATAAAATTATTATTATAATAGTTTTTTATATGATTTATAGAATCAACATTACTATATAAACCTTCATACACTGACTGATTTTCATCTTCACTATTGGTATAAAAGAGAGGGCATATATATATATTGCAACTTGGATTACTTTCATGAATTTTTTTAACAATTTTATCATATTTATTTATTATATCAATGACATCAAGCATATATTTAAAAATATGTTTATTCATAAAAATAACATTATCAAATTTATCAAAATTAATATTTTCTATTAAATCAAATTGCTCATCTAATGTTTTTTCACCATAACTATATACACTATTTGATTTTATTGATAGATGTGTCTTGATTTTTAAAACATTATAATCTCCAACTATGCAACTTTTATCAATTAAACCATCAAAAAAAAATTTATTATCATTATAATTTTTTATATATTTATTATTATAAAAACTATCTTTAAACAAATCATATTGATAAAAAAATTCAAGATTATCAAAACAATATCTCTTTTCTATATCTAAATCCATTTCGTCAAAAATTCCTGAATTTAAATATTTATTTAAATCGCTTTTATCGTTCTCATTATTTGCATATAGTTTTTTCTTACAAAATAATATACACAACAAGAAAATAATTATATAAAAACTATATTTTATATTACTTTCACAATATCTTTTATTCATTATCAAAAAAATAGTCTGAGACTTTTCCTTCTTTTACTACTCTACCACTTTCCATCTTATATATCCTATTTGAAATGCTTTTAACAAAACTAATCTCATGTGAAACTATAACCATTGTCATTCCATTTTTTGCAAGATTCTTTATAACTTCTAACACTTCTTCAACAAGGTCTGGGTCAAGTGCACTTGTAGGTTCATCAAACAAGATTACTTTGGGGTCAAGTGCTATAGCCCTTGCTATTCCCGCCCTCTGCTTTTGACCACCTGAAAGTTCGCTTGGATATGAATTATATTTATCGTTAAGTTCAACTTTATCTAAACACTCTTTTGCAATTTTCATTGCATCATTTTTGTTTAATTTTTTTACTACTATTAACCCTTCCATAACATTTTCAATAACTGTCTTGTTTAAAAATAAATTAAAGTCCTGAAATACAAACCCGATATTTCTTCTTATGAATAATGTATTTTTGATTGTCAGTTTTTTTAAATCATATTCATTGTCGCAAAAAAACATCTTGCCACTATTTGCTCTATCAAGTGCATTTATTACTCTTAAGAAAGAGGTCTTTCCAGCACCACTTTTTCCAATTATTGATACAACTTCACCTTTATTGATATAAAAATTTATATCATTAAGTATAATTTTATTGTCAATTGTCCTATAAACATTTTCAAGTCTTAACATTTTATCCTCTAATTAAATATCAACTTTTATAAACTGGAAGTTTTTTTTCAAGTAAATTTTGTAAAAAAGTTAATCCAGTAGAAAACAACAAATATATAAATCCTACTTCTATATAAAGAACTAATGGTTCATAAGTTTTACCTACTATACTTTTTGTCACCATAAACATTTCTACGACCGTAATATTTGATACAAGTGATGTATCTTTTATCATAGCTATAATAGAATTGGAAAGCGGAGGAAATGCAATTCTCATAGCCTGTGGCAAAATAATCCTAAGTATAGCTTGCCTAAAATTCATACCAACACAATATGCAGCTTCAAGTTGACCTTTAGGAACTGCATTAAGTGCTGCTCTTATAATTTCTGATGAGTAAGCACCTTCATTTATTGAAAAAACAATAACTGCCGCTGGAAAAGGCTCAATTAAGATTCCAACCCTTGGCAATCCATAAAAAACTACAAAGAGTTGCACAAGAATTGGCGTTCCCCTAATGACCCATACATAAAATCTCATTATCCATTTTAAAATTTTAACAT
Organism: uncultured Lachnospiraceae bacterium; assembly: GCA_946406305.1. Lineage (GTDB taxonomy): Bacteria > Bacillota > Clostridia > Lachnospirales > Lachnospiraceae > UBA3633. Next base: position 961 of record CAMJKC010000182.1, on the reverse strand, counting down.
TTGCAAATTGTATCAGTGCTACTATTATTGCTATAATTAAAGCAATAGAAAATGAAATTACTGTTAAAGGAATAGTAACTAAAATCCCTGGAACTATTATTTTGGGAAATGAATCAATTATAATATTTATTATTCTATCATTCATATTTCACTCTTTAAATTTGATGTTTTATTATAGCATAAATAATATATGATTGTTAATAATTTTTTTATAAAAAATCAACAAGGTAAATTCTTATTTTAAATTCCGTTTTTAATTTAAATATGCATTTTAGTTTAAGAATCATTATAATATCATAGGTTGCTCTTTTTCATTGAAAGAAGGTAATTTATGAATATTAAAGGTAGTAAACATTTAACATTGGGAGAAAGAATAGCTATATCAGAATTATTAATACAAAATAAATCATTAAATGAAATCGCAGAAGCAATTAATAAAGATGCAAGAACTATTTCTAAAGAAATTAAAAGAAGTAGAACACAAGAAATAAACAATCGTTATAAATTTTCAAAGAATTATCCTGAATTTTGTAAAAAAAGTTTTAGATTTCCATTTGTTTGTGTTTCTTGTGATAAAAGAAGTTCATGTCATCATAAATATAAATTTAGTTATGATCCACAATTCGCCCAAAAGAAATATGAACTTTCTTTACGAGATTCAAGAACTGGTCTTGATTGCTCTTTAGAAGAAATGGCTTTAATGGATGATACACTCACTAAAGGAACTAAAAAAGGTCAATCAATACAACACATAGTTGCAACAAATCCTGATAAAATTAGATATTCTATTAGTAGTGTTTATAGATTAATAGATCAACACAAAACCAATGTAGATTTTTTTGATTTAAAGTTAAAAGTTAAACTAAAACCAAGAAATAAATATAAACAAACATTAGATAAAACAAATGCAAGAAAAGGTAGGGATTATAAGGCTTTTATTGATTTTATTGCTAAACATCCT
>CAMJKC010000181.1 GCA_946406305.1 uncultured Lachnospiraceae bacterium | reverse complement strand
AATGTTCCATGCTGGATTTAGGCCAGCAATAAATGCTGGGCTTTCTGTAAGCCGTGTTGGTGGTGCAGCACAAATAAAAGCTATGAAAAAAATAGCAGGACCGATAAGAGTTGACCTTGCACAGTATAATGAACTTGCATCATTTGCTCAATTTGGTTCTGACCTTGATGCACACACAAAAGAGCAATTAGCACAAGGTGAAAGAATAAAAGAAATACTTAAACAACCTCAATACAAACCTCTTCCTGTAGAGAAGCAAATAATGATTATATATGCTGCTACAAGAAAGATGTTACTTGAGGTTCCAGTAAATGAAATAGCAAATTTTGAAGAAGGCTTATTTAGATATATGGACGAAAGACATCCAAATATAGGAAAGAGCATTAGAGAGACAAAAGCACTTTCTGAAGATTTAGAGAAAGAACTTAGAAGTGCTATAAATGAATTTAAAAAATCTCAAGGTTATGAAGTAAAGGATTGATAAATGGCAACAATAAAAGAAATAAAACATAGAAGAAATAGTATAGAGTCAACGAGACAAATAACAAAAGCCATGAAGCTCGTTGCGACAGTGAAGCTCCAGAAGACAAAAGAGGAGGCAGAAAATGCCATACCTTATTTTGAAACTATGTATGAGACAATGGTAAATATTTTAGAAAAAACAAACAATGTAGATCATAAATATTTATCAAAGAACAAAACTGGAAAGACTGCAATCATAGTGATATCAAGTGATAGAGGGCTTGCTGGAGGGTATAATTCAAATATAGTAAGAGAGTTTGAAAAAAGTGTATTAGAAAATAATTTAAAAAAAGAAGATATACTTATATACTCTATAGGTGCTAAAGTTAGAGATGCATTAAGTAGAAAGGGCTACAAGATAGAAGAAGATTTAAGTGGTATGTTAAATACTCCAGGTTTTGACGAAGCATATAGTGTGTCAAATGTTTTACTTAAAGCATTTATTGAAGGTAAGATATCAAGTATCTATATACTATATACTTTTTTCAAAAATACTGTAGTGCATATTCCAAGATTTTTAAAGTTATTGCCTATAGTAGAAGAGAATAGAGAGAAAGCCGAAGAGAGAGCCTTTAATTCAAATAAAAAAGCAAAATATGAAGTAAGAAAATCTCAGTTTGAAAATAGTAATGCAATAATGAATTATGAACCAAATGATGAAGAGATACTTGATTTATTAGTTCCAAAGTATATAACAGCAATTGTATATGGAGCTATAACATCGGCAATAGCAAGTGAAAATGGTGCAAGAATGACGGCTATGGACAATGCGACAAATAATGCAGATGAGTTAATAGAAGAATTAGGCATACAATACAATAGGGCAAGACAAGGTGCTATAACTCAAGAACTTACAGAAATTATAGCAGGAGCAAACGCTATATAGAGAAATAAATTAGGAGATAGAATATGGAATTACAAGGAAAAATATTACAAGTAATAAGTGCAGTAGTTGATGTAAAATTTGACACAAAGGTGCCAGAGATTAACAGTGCTGTATTTGTAAAAAGAGAAGATGGCACAACACTTACTATGGAAGTAGCACAAGACCTTGGAGATGGTGTAGTTAAGTGTGTTGCTATGGGTCCAACAGATGGTTTAATAAGAGGGATGAAAGTAGAAACAGATAATAAACCTATATCTGTCCCAGTAGGAGAAGAGACGCTTGGTAGAATGTTTAATGTGCTTGGAGAAGCTATTGATAATAAAGAAGCTCCAAAAGTAAAAGAGTATTGGCCTATACATAGACCAGCTCCAAGTTTCAAAGACCAATCAACAGATAAAGAGATTCTTGAAACTGGTATAAAGGTCATAGATTTATTGTGTCCATATCAAAAAGGTGGAAAGATAGGTCTATTTGGCGGAGCAGGAGTAGGTAAAACTGTTCTTATACAAGAGCTTATAAGAAATATTGCAACAGAGCATGGTGGATATTCAGTGTTCACAGGAGTTGGAGAGAGAACTCGTGAGGGAAATGATTTATACAACGAAATGAGTGAATCAGGAGTTATATCAAAAACTACAATGGTGTTTGGGCAAATGAACGAGCCACCTGGGGCAAGAATGAGAGTAGGGCTTGCAGGGCTTACAATGGCAGAATATTTTAGAGACAAAGCAGGAAAAGATGTTTTATTATTTATAGATAATATATTTAGATTTACGCAAGCAGGTAGTGAAGTTTCAGCACTTCTCGGTCGTATGCCATCTGCCGTTGGTTATCAACCAACACTTCAAACGGAGATGGGAGCATTACAAGAGAGAATTACATCAACAAAAGATGGTTCTATAACTTCTGTTCAAGCAGTATATGTGCCAGCTGACGATTTAACAGACCCAGCACCAGCAAACACATTTGCTCACTTGGATGCAACTACAGTTCTCACAAGATCTTTAGTAGAGATAGGTATATACCCAGCAGTTGACCCACTTGCATCAACATCAAGAATGCTTGACCCACTTGTAGTAGGAGAAGAGCATTATAAGGTGGCACTTGGCGTTCAAGAAGTTTTACAAAAGTATAAAGAATTACAAGACATAATAGCAATGCTTGGTATGGATGAATTATCAGAAGATGATAAAAAAGCAGTAGCGAGAGCAAGAAGAGTTCAAAGATTTTTATCACAACCATTCCACGTGGCAGAGCAGTTTACAGGAATCAGTGGTGTGTATGTATCAGTAAAAGATACAGTAGATGGCTTTAAGCAAATACTTGATGGAAAATATGATGACATACCAGAGAATTTCTTCTTAAATGCAGGGACTATTGATGAAGTAGTAAAAAAATATGAGGCTGAGAAAAAATAATGGATAAGTGTTTTTTGCAAATTATAACACCAAGCAAAGTGCTATACGATGGTGAAGTAAGTATGGTGGAGTATAATACGACGGAAGGGTATGTAGGGGTATTGCCAAAACATATACCTATGACTCAAGTATTAGCACCAGGAAAACTTGCGATATATGAAGACAAAGAAAAAGAGCCAAAAGTAGCAGCACTCCATGCAGGTTTCGTTAGAGTTATGCCAGATGTCATAACAATACTTGCAGAGATTGTAGAGTGGAAAGAAGATATAGATAAGGATAGGGCATTAGAAGAAAAGAAGAGAGCAGAAGAAAAAATTAAAACCATTTCATTAAGTGATAATAAAGATGAAAAAGATTTGTTAGTTGCAGAGCTCTCTCTAAAAAAAGCATTAGCGAGAATAAATATAGCAAAATAAAAACATTCATAGGGCGAGCATAAATTGTAGGGCGAGCATAAGTCGTTGTAGGGGCGAGCACTGCGAGCCCAAAATCGTAGTGGTGAGCACTGCGAGCCCAAAATCGTAGGGGTGAGCACCGCGAGCCCATTTTGACACAGTCCCCATAGGGTAAGACAGT
>CAMJKC010000180.1 GCA_946406305.1 uncultured Lachnospiraceae bacterium | reverse complement strand
GAGTGGAATTTAAATTTACAATTCACGGAAACATTTTTGATTATTCTGCCAAGTTATTTGAGATATGAAATTAGAATATTGAATTCAGAAATATCAATCTTTCATTTGTTAAAATATTGGAAATTCTAAGAAGCATTAAAATTTAAAAAGGAAAAACTTACCTTTTATCAAAAGACAAATAAAGTTTGGAAAGAGATAGATAGCCTTATTAGCAAATAAAAAAAGAAAAAAAGTTTTTATACATAATTTATTTTAAATGAATAGGTTCTTACAGTTAAATATATAAATGTAATTTTATATTGAAAATTTATATTTAATTTAATATAATAAATATGGCTAAATTGTTTAAACAAAAGGAGATTTGAGATGGCAAAAATTAGTAAAGAACCAGTTAAAAAAAATGATATTGAAAATAAAGAAGATAAGTTAAAAACTTTAGATTCTGCACTTTCACAAATTGAAAAGAAGTTTGGTAAGGGCTCTATAATGAAACTTGGAGATTCTCTTGTGAATTTGAATGTAGAAGCTATACCTACAGGAAGTATTTCTCTTGACATTGCACTCGGCATAGGTGGTATTCCAAGAGGTCGTGTTATAGAAGTATATGGACCAGAGAGTTCAGGTAAAACTACCGTTACACTACATATGGTGGCTTCAGTTCAACAGCATGGTGGAATTGCTGCATTTATTGATGCTGAGCATGCTCTTGACCCTGTATATGCAAAAAACATAGGAGTTGACATTGACCATTTATATATTTCACAGCCAGATAGTGGAGAGCAAGCACTTGAAATATGTGACACAATGGTTAGAAGTGGTGCTGTAGATTTGATAGTTGTAGATTCAGTAGCTGCACTTGTCCCTCAAGCAGAGATTGATGGTGATATGGGAGATAGTGTTATGGGAATGCAAGCAAGGCTTATGTCTCAGGCACTTAGAAAGTTGACTGCTGTCATATCAAAGTCAAATTGTACTGTTGTATTTATCAATCAATTAAGGGACAAAATAGGTGTGATGTTTGGTAGCCCAGAAACTACTACAGGTGGAAAGGCATTAAAGTTTTATTCGTCAGTCCGTCTTGATGTTAGGAGAATAGAATCAATAAAAGTTGGCGGAGAAGTAGTAGGAAATCGAGTTAAGGTAAAAGTGGTAAAGAATAAAGTAGCTCCACCTTTTAAAGAAGCAGAATTTGACATTATGTTTGGTGAGGGGATATCTCGTGTAGGCGATGTCCTTGATACTGCTATTGATTATGGAATAGTAGATAAAGCAGGAGCATGGATTACATACAATAAAGACAAAATTGGGCAAGGAAGAGAAAATGCAAAACAGTTTTTAAAAGATAACCCTAACTTATTTAACGAAATAGAAGAAAAGGTTAGAGAAGAATTTAAAAAAGAGATGGAAGAAAAACACGAACAGTATGAAAAAAATGTTCCAGAAGTGATTGAAGAAGATGTAGAAGAGGAAGTATAATGTCCTATATATTAGACCCTAAAAAAATCACAAGCGAAGAGTGGCTTTTAAAAAAATGTAAAGAAAGATCTCTATATATAATAGAAAATTCATCAAAGACTGAAAAACAATTAAAAGATAAATTAAAAAATAGTAAAAAATATGATGACAAGACTATTGATTTGACTATAGAGTTTTTAAAACAACACAATTTTTTAAACGATAGAGAGTATGCAAGAAGGTATATAGAATTAAATATAAATTCAAAATCAAAAAAACAAATTAAGTTCAAATTATATGAAAAAGGCATAAATAAAAATATAATTGATGAAATTTTTGAAGAGTGTGAGAATATTTTTGATGATAAAAAAGTAGCGAAAAAGTTTTTATTAAAAAAATATCCTGAGTATTATGAAAATATAGAAAACATTTCAGTTGACGAAAAAAAGAAAATATATGGTTTTTTGGCGAGAAAAGGTATTTCATATGAAACAATTTCTTCAGTTATGAAAGTATAAAAATTAGTTTTAAGAGTTATTATTATTGACAAAAAGTAAATAAAATTGTAATATTTACTTAAATAATATTTAAGAAAGGGGGAGCATTTTTTTATAAAATGCGAACAATTTATGGCAACTAACCAAAAAATGAATGGCGTATACGAGTTAAATGGGAAGATACCAATAACAGTTGCAATACCTTTTGGTCTTCAACATATTTTGGCAATGTTTGTTAGTAATGTAACTCCTATAATACTTGTGTGTGCTGTTGCAAAAGTTAATGGAAACCTTATGTCAGGACATATGACATCTGTGTTAATTCAAAACTGTATGTTTATAGCTGGTGTGGCAAGTTTAATCCAAATAGCAGGTGTTTGGAGAATAGGAAGCCGTTTACCTATAATAATGGGTATAAGCTTCACTTTTTTAGCTGCAATGACAGCAGCTGCTGAAAAAGACTATAACATCGCTATGGGTGCTGTAATAGTAGGTGGATGTATAGAAGGAACTTTAGGTCTTGTATATAAGCAATGGAAAAATATAGTTCCACCAATAGTATCAGCTTGTGTTGTTTGTGGAATTGGTTTATCTCTATTCACAGTAGGTGCTAATTCTTTTGGTGGAGGCGGTACTTATTTATCAGATTTTGGTTCAGCACCATATTGGATAGTTGGTACAGTAACACTTGTTACATGTCTTATATGGACATTTATGTGGAAAGGTCCTGTTAGAGCACTTTCTGCACTTGCAGGTTTAGTTGTAGGTTATTTAGTTTCTATTCCTTTTGGCCTTGTAGATTTTTCACATGTTATGGATAGAGGAGTTGTATCTATACCACAACCATTCCCAACAGGTATGCCACAATTTGAACTTGGAGCAATAATATCTATGACTGTAATATTCTTAGTTTCTGCAACAGAAACTATTGGAGATAGTGCTGCTCTTTGTAATGGTGGTCTTAATAGGGACATAACAGTAGATGAGACATCTGGTTCACTCGCTTGTGATGGTTATGCATCAGCTATAGCAGGTATTTTTGGCTGTTCACCTATTACTTCTTTCTCTCAAAACGTAGGACTTTGTGCTATGACAAAGGTTGTCAATAGAATTGCAGTTGGAACTGGTGCTGTTATACTTATAATAGCTGGGTTCTTTCCACCACTTGCTGGTTTCTTCCAAACTATACCACAACCAGTTCTTGGTGGTTGCACTATGATGATGTTTGGTCAAATACTTGTTTCTGGTATGCAAATGATAAGTAGATGTGGTTTTACAGAGAGAAATATGATAATTGCTTCTCTTTCACTCGTTATCGGCGGTGGATTTACTACATCAAAAGAGATTTTCCAATTTATGCCAAAGATTATAAATGACATTTTTGCAAGTAATGTAGTTGCAGTTGTATTTATAGTAGCAGTTGTATTGAATTTGTTATTGCCAAAAACAGATAACGAAGGAAATCCTATACTATAATTTGTGTAATTTAAGAAGAGTGTGAGT
>CAMJKC010000179.1 GCA_946406305.1 uncultured Lachnospiraceae bacterium | reverse complement strand
TGAAAACATAGAAGAAGTTTTTGAGTTAGCGAAAGATGAAAACAATATAGTTTTGATTGAAGATGTAGAGAATAAAAAATATAATAGATTTATAAATTAAAATCTATTTATAATAAACTATTATTAATAGAGGTATAATTAAATGAATATTTTAGTTGCTGGTGGTGCAGGTTACATAGGTAGTCATACGATTGTGGAGTTGTTGAATTCGGGGCACAATGTTATATGTGTTGACAATTTATCAAATTCTTCAAAAGTTGCTATAGATAGAGTAGAAGAGATAACTAACAAGAAAGTATTATTTTATAAAACAGATTTGAGTGACAAAAATAGTTTAAATGATATTTTTGAAAATAATAGAATAGATGCCTGTATAATGTTCGCAGGGCTTAAAGCTGTTGGTGAGTCAACTAAAAAACCACTTCTTTATTATATGAATAACTTGACCTCATTTATGAATTTGGTAGAGGTTATGATTTCACACAATTGTTATAATATTATATTTTCATCATCGGCAACTGTCTATGGACTTCTTGCAAAAAGTCCAATAAGTGAAGATTCGTATGTTGGCGATTTAGGAAAAATAACTAACCCTTATGGAAAGACAAAACTTATTATAGAGCAAATGTTATTTGACATAGCGAAGGTAAATGACAAATTAAAAATTGTAATACTTAGATATTTTAATCCAGTAGGTGCTCATAAGAGTGGGCTCTTAGGAGAAGACCCAAGGGGGATACCAAATAATTTAATGCCTTATATAGCTAAAGTTGCGGTAGGAAAAATGGAAAAACTTCATATATATGGCAATGATTATAATACGAAAGATGGAACTGGAGTTAGAGACTATATACATGTTGTAGATTTAGCAATGGGGCATGTGGCTGCACTTAAAATATTTGAAACTAATAAAAAAAGTGAAGATTCAGGGAATGGTAATGTTTTTGTTTATAATTTAGGAACTGGTGTTGGATATTCTGTGTTAGATGTAGTAAATACATATGAAAAAGTAAATAATATAAAAATTAATTATGTCATAGATGGGAGAAGAGATGGTGATGTAGATACTTTATATTGTAATCCTAAAAAAGCGAGAGAGGAATTAAATTTCAAACCACAATTAGGGTTAGATGATATGTGTAGGGATAGTTATAATTTCCAAAAAAATAATCCAAATGGATATAATTAAATATGAAAGTTGCGATAGTAGGTGGTGGACCAGCAGGTATGATGGCTGCCATAAAGGCTTCAAGTGATAATCAAAATGAAGTCTTTTTATTTGAAAAAAATGAAAAATTAGGGAAAAAATTATTTATCACAGGAAAAGGTAGATGTAATGTTACAAATGCCTGTGATATTTTTTTATTTAAGAACTATATAATGAGAAATCAAAAATTTTTATTGTCATCACTTTCAAAATTTTCAAATAAAGATTTAATGAAGTTTTTAGAGATGAATAATTGTCCAATAAAAATAGAAAGAGGACTTAGAGTATTTCCTAAAAGTGATAAATCTTTTGCAATAACTGACTGCTTTAAAAAAGTTATGAAAGAAAATGGAGTAAAAGTTTTATTGAATTCAGAAGTTATAGATATAATTTGCGATGAAAATACCAAAGCTTTTAAAGATACAAAAGAAGAAAAAAGAGCATCGTATACAGTAAAAGCCATACAGTATAAAAATTTAAAAAATAATAAAATATCAAAAATAGAGATTGATAAAATTATTGTAGCGACTGGTGGGATTTCTTATAAAAGCACAGGCTCTACAGGAGATGGATATAAATTTGCAAAAAAATTTGATATAAGAATAAATGATTTACTTCCAGTTTTAGTCCCGATGGGAGTTAATGGTGATTTTACAGAACTTAATGGGTTATTATTAAAAAATATAGGAGCAAAATTTTTTTCTTCTGATAAATTATTATATGAGAGTTTTGGAGATATTGAGTTTTATAAATATGGTATTACGGGACCAATAATTCTATCTGCAAGTTCATATTTATTTGATAAAGATAATTTGTTAATAAAAAACATAAATGATAATGAATTTAATTTGAAAGATAAGTTAAAGTTATTGATTGACCTAAAACCTGCTCTTTCACATAAACAATTAGACGAGAGGTTAATAAGAGAGATAGAAAAATTAAAAGGGTCTGATAGTGTAGATTTATTACTCATTAAATTATTACCAAAGAAAATGGTAAGTTTTTTCAGAAAAAATATATTTAAAGATGAAAATTTTACAATAAGTAAAATAGATAAGACATATAGAAAAAAAATTCTTGACTTACTTAAAAATTTTGAAATTGAAATTGTGTCATCAAGAGGATTTAACGAAGCGATTGTTACAAGGGGTGGTGTAGATTGCAATGAATTAAATCCTAAAAATATGGAGTGTAAAAAAGTAAAAGGGCTTTATTTTGCTGGGGAAGTTGTAGATGTTGATTGTTTAACAGGAGGGTTTAACATAACTGTAGCGGCATCTATGGGATATGTAGCAGGTAGTAAAGAAGTTTAATACTTGAGGCAAAAACTATATTAAAATTAGGCAAATAATCATTTAATAAAAAAACTGTATTTCTATAAAATACAGTTTTTTTTATTTATTTAACTAATGTATAAAAGTTGTAAAGTCATTTAATTCTTATTATGAATTTGTTTTTTTAATATACAGAAGCAGAATCTACAGTTACTGTTGCGAAAGTTCCATAATTATCTCTTATGCCATTTCCATAACCTATTAATCCAATACGAGGGCCAGAGCCACTCGTTGCTGAAATAGTTGCAGAACCAGTCATATCTCCAACTAGTCGGACTTGATTTCCTTTAGTAACAAATGCATAAAATGAAGTATTTTGGTCTACATAACGACACATTGCACTTGAGTCAAAATCAGGGACTATTGAATTAGTTCCAAAAGATTGAAATAAAGAGTTTAATGTTTCTCCAACTTTTTCACCTGACTGTTTAGTTTCTATAAAGTCCCATTTAAAATTTGCTGCCCATCCCCAACCAGGAATTGTTGATAACCATCCTGATTTTCCAATAGTATTATCTTCTCTCCATTTATTTTCTTGAACATTATATGCTGGACCAGAGCCAACAAAGAATTTAAAATTTATACAGATGAGACCAGATTTTGAAAGCTCTTTTATAATAGTATAAGTCCCCTCTCCATCAACTCTTGCTCTATATGCATTACTGGCAGAAGTAGCTTGGTTTGTTAATTGGCTCGCTGGAGATAGATAAAAATTAGCAGAAGTATTACTGTTCCATCTAAGATTTACAGCAGAATACCCCATAGAAACAAAAAAGTATTTTAATTTATTTTGTGAAGAGGTTTCTATAGTCTGCTTCTCCCCATTCCATATACCATTTCTACTAAGGTAAGAAGAAACGAGGCTATCGATTTTAGCATCTATACTATTTTCAAGAGCAGACATACGGTTAGAAA
>CAMJKC010000178.1 GCA_946406305.1 uncultured Lachnospiraceae bacterium | reverse complement strand
AAGCAACTATCACTATTATTATAGTTAAAACATATCTCTTTTTCATTTAATTCTTCCTCCATATTACTCTATACTCTTTTGCATTTCCATTATCATCATTATGTCGCCTAATATTTTCTATTCCGTTTGTATTAATATCTCTATACCAATTAAATGCATTGTTTGAAAATGTAAAATAATTACTTACACTTGGATAAGTATTATGAACTCCACATGAGAACTTATACCATTTTGTGCCTTTCTATACAGCAAGCCTCATGGCTTAAGATTAAATTTTGCATCTAAACTATTATTATATTTATCATTAATTTTGGTTTCATATTATCACACTATTGCATCTCAATCATTATTTAATAATAATCAGTATATAACTATAATAAAATTTAGAGAATTACCTTTTTTAATTTTATATTTTTACTTATATCACTATCCAAAAATTTCACTATGAGTCCCTGCTCTATATAAAATTAAAATCAGTTTGTCTTTTTCAATTTTATAAACCAATAAAAAATCATTCTCAATATGACATTCTCTATAATCATTAAAATTACCAACTAACTTATGATCCCTATACTTTTTATCAAGAGTTTCACCTTTAGCAATGATATTAACCACATTAAAAAGTTCTGTTAAATCTCTGTTTTGCCTTTTTAAATTCTTTATATCTTTTTCAAATTTTTTAGTGTAAACTATTTTATATTCCATTATACTCCGAGTGCCTCTCTCAATTCATCAACATTATTATAATATTTAGTATTAGGATCTTTTAATAACTCTTCCCCTTCAATAAATGACTCAATTGTATCATTATTAGGGATATCAAAAGAATCACTTTTCTCAATAAAAACAATGTATCTTGAGACTTTTTCTAATTTCTTTTCATCTAATTTTTTAATAGCATCAATTGTTTTGGCTTGTAAATCACTCATTTTTTTATCCTCCTGATGTTGTAATCCATATTCCTTAATTTTTGATAATTTATAATTTCTTCTATTATTTTATCATCTTGATTTTGTGCTTTGATTACTGAGTCATTAACACCTCCAACCCTAGACCACTTAGCATACAAAGGTATATCTCTATCTATAGTAATATATTCTTGGTCTTTATATGTTTTCCCAAAGTCATCTTTCCAGTAAGAAAAATAATATCCATCTTTAGTATAAGTACATGGATTTATTTTAATAGCCGCACCTTTCTATCACTCTTGCTTAACCATAGTACCTTCTCCATCTTTTGAAGAAAAAGAAATATAGCATTTTTTAGTGGCTGCAAAAAATGAAAAAGAAATAATAAATAATATTAGTATTAAAATTTTTAATATATATTTAGTCATACTATTTAACTACTAATCTTACTGTTGGCTTCTTTAAATCATATAGCAACTCATATGGGTTAAAATCAATTATATAATCATTTCTAGTTTTAATAAATGTTACATCTGTATATGTTCCATTAAGCTTTCCCTTAAAATCTTTATAATACATTACATAAACTTGAGGTTCTTTACTATTATGGTCTAATTCTCTTTCGTTAGTATATACTATCTCTTTTATATCTTTTTTAACAAACTCTGGTTCTCTATACTCAAGTGTCACTCCGTATGGTAATTCTATGTCACGGCTTTCGCCATCTATGTACCAGTCTTTGAAATATGATATTACATTATTATCGTAATAATCCACATCACTTACTATGTAACCAGCATCAATAATTCTATCAAGATACTGAAAAAGTGGCTCATCAATTGAGATATCATTAATATTGATTTTATTTTTTAATTGCTCTATCAACAACAAGATATTTTTATCAGCTTTAATTATATTATTATATAGTTTTTCTATGTCTTTATCAAATAATATTTCATATTCCATTTCTTTTTTGTTATTATTCATATATTTTAATAGAGAAATATTATCAAACAATAAATTGTTTTCAATAATTATTACACTTTCAATACCCTCTTTATTGTTTACATAATCTTTATCTATCCCATTCTCAACTGCTATTTCATCACACAACAAAAATCCAATCCCACTTACATCTATTTAATTTACTCATAACAAAAAAAGAAATTTAGATAATTGTTTATTATGTATGATCTACTTTTTTCAACTTAAAACTATTACTCTATCAATTCCAGACATATCTTTTACAATTTCTTTAATGTTATATCCATCTCTTTCAAATATTTTTTTTACATCATCTACTTGTCCAATTCCAATTTCAACATATATGAGACCATTCTCACTTAAATACTTTTTACCTTCTTTTGATATTATTCTATAAAACTTAAGTCCATCTTCATCACCATCAAGTGCAATAAATGGTTCATATTTTGATACTTCTATGTCTAATTCATTTATAACCGATGTTTTAATATATGGAGGATTTGATACAATTATATCAAATTTTTCAATTCCAATATTATTTTTAATTCTATCAAATTCTGAAAACATATCACTTTCTAAAAAATATATTTTTTGTTTCATCTCCATATCTGTGTCATTATTTTCTATCAATCTATTTGCATTATCACTCGCAATTTCAATAGCATCATGTGATATGTCACTTCCAACAATTAATTTATAATCTCCAAGTTTTGCAAGACTTATGGCAATACAACCACTCCCTGTGCATAAATCTAAAACATATTTGTTCTTATCATTATTATCGGTCAACACCTTTTCTACTAAAATTTCAGTATCATAACGAGGTATTAAAACATTTTCATCAACTCTAAAATTTAATCCCATAAAATATGTTTCTCCAAGTATATACTGAAGCGGAAAATGTTCTGCTCTATATTCAATCAATTGGTCATATTTATTTATTAAATCAATTATAAATCTTTTATCATACAAATTCTCTAAATCAGTCTCTTTTTTCAATAAAAAATTTGCCATATCAATATCTAATATTTCAAGTAAAATCTCTGTGGCATCAAATTTTGGATTATCTATTTTACTATTCTCTAATTTTAAAATAGCATCTTTTAAAATATCATTTAATGTCATAATTAAAATTTTTCCTCAAAAACTCTTTCCAATCAAATACTTCTTCAACAGCTTTTATTGCTACTTCAACTTGTTTTTCATTGGGTTCCTTTGTAGTTAAATTTTGCATCCACATGCCAGGTCTTGAAAGTATGTCAACTACCTTATTATCAAATTTTCCCATAATCATTAAAAATTCATATGAAATCCCTGCAACTACTGGCACTAAAACTATTCTTGATAGAAATTTTTCAAAAGCATTGTTGTATGGTATTAACATAAAGAAAAAAATAGAAACAATCATCACAAATACTAAAAATGATGTCCCACACCTTTTATGCTCTTTACTTGATTTCATTACATTTTCTACATTCAATGGTAGCCCACTCTCAATACAATTAATACATTTGTGTTCACTCCCATGATACATAAAAGTATCGTTTATTTCTGGCATACGAGATATA
>CAMJKC010000177.1 GCA_946406305.1 uncultured Lachnospiraceae bacterium | reverse complement strand
TCAGCACAAGCAAAGAAAGCATTTGATAGGCTTGGAGTTGCATATGGTTCAAATGCATTTGATGGTAAAGAGTTTGGAGATTATCTAAATAGATTAAAAGATGCAATAGGACTATCTGAAACAGCAAGAAAGAAACTTAATGAGTTAATGCAAAATAAAGATGTAACTGATGATGAACTACTTGATTTTTATACTAAGTCAGGTGTCAACATCGACAATCTTTTAACAATGTTTAAGAACATCCGTGGTGCTACAGCTATGATTTCTTTAACAGGTAGTATTGAAAAGTATCAAAGATTTAGAACATCAATGAATGAAGAGAACTCAAAAGGACTACTTGAGAAACAAGCAAACATTATGCTTAGCACTCCAAAGATGCAAATGAACATATTAAGAGAGAACTTTAATGAGTCACTTCGTATGTTTGGAGAGAAGTTGATGCCAAAGTTTAATGAGTACTTACAGATAGCAACTGATGTATTAAATAAACTTAATGGAATGTCTGATGAGCAGATAAGTCAAATTGTAGATAATGTAGTAAAGATAGCGGCAGCATCTGCAGGACTTATTGTACTTGGAACTATAGCAAAGGCTCTCGCATCAATTATGGGATTTCTTAATCTTATATGGAAGCCAATAGCAGGACTTGCTAAAGGCGGAGGGATTGTCAAAGGAATAGGTGCCACATTTGGAAAGATAGCAGGAGGTGCAGCTACTATTGGTAAGGCAGCGGTAGGTAAAGTATTACCTGCAGTTCTTGGATTTAAACTTGGTATGGACTTATCAGAAACTAAAATCGGTGATGATAGTTTTTCTAAATATGGTGATGGATTTATGTATTATGATGACCCATTACTTATGGAATCTCAACTTAGAGATGATGTTAGAGAAAGACTTGGTAAAGTTGACTATCAAGTATATGACCCGATTACTAATCAGTTTACTACAGTATATAAAGATGACAAGAAAGATGAAGAGAATACTAATAAGACTAACACAAATGATGCGAACACTGACAAGAAGTTAGCATATGAGCAGTATGACCCAAGAACTAATAAGTGGACTAATGTTTATATACAAAATGTTGATGTATCAGGTGTTGAAGATTTAGATGGAATGATAACTGAACTAAATAATGCTGCTGAGAGTATGAGGTAGTTTATGGTTAATATTTATATTGGAAACATAAGGCTTCCTGTAGTAGAGCCTACATTTGAGATAGAAGAAGTGCACGATAATAGTGAGCATCAAATCGTAGGCTTTGGTGGTGTTAATCTTATAGGTAAAAGAGCACTTAAAACATTTAATTATAGTAGTTTCTATCCGAAGAGATATGATTCATCATATTGTAGTTTTAGAAACCTACTTAATCCTAAAGAATTTATAAGAAGAATACTTGCTTATAAGAATAGCACCAATTATGTAAGGCTTGTTATTCCATCATTTCTTATAAATGGTCTTTTTACAATTGAGGGATTTAATTATAAGCCAATAGATGGCACTGAAGACATCGGATACACAATATCAATGAAAGAGTATAGATTACCAGAGATACCGACAACTACTTATTCATTTGAAATGTACAATGTTGAGTATGTTAAAGAAGAAAAAGTAGTGGTAGGGCAAAACTATGTAGTAAAGGAAGGTGACACAATAGTAACTATAGCACGAAAGTTTAATATGACAGTTGCAGACCTTTACAATGACAATCAATCAACCATAGGGAATAATCCGACAAATGTTCAAGTTGGTATGAGCTTATGGATAAGAGGTAGTTAATGAGAATATTGCTTAAAAAGATATCAAATGGCAAAGATTATGACATAACACATTTATTAACTAAATATGAGTGGGGCGGATCAGTTGAAAAAGGTGTCCGCTCTTTTAGTTTTGATGTAATAAATGCACCATATGATAAAAACATAATGGAGTTAATACCACCAATAGCAACTGGGGATTTAATTTCATTTTATACTGACCCTGACTATGCAGTACCAAACTATCTACTTTTTTATGGTCAAGTTGAGAATATGGGAAAGAAAAGTAATAAAGGAACTATAAGTTATACTTGCCACGATATGCTCATTCACTTAACAAGGTCAGAAACAAATAGAACATATAATGAAACGGCTGAAGCTATAGCAATGAGTATATGCACAGAGTTTGGGTTAACACCGATGTACATAGTTCCAACTGGAGTTAGTATTGGAAAGACGGTATTTGAAGATAAGACATACTTTGACATTATAAGCGAAGCATATAAAAAAGCAGGATTATCAACTGGCAAAAACTATTATATGGCAATGGATGGTATAGGGTTTTATACACAAGAAGAAGGCAAAACAATGCTCCCTATTAAAATATCAGATGGAACGGATGAGAATAAAGGCAAAGGAAACATACTATCATCTTCATTTGAAGAATCAATGAGTGATTTAGTTAATCGTGTAAATGTTTATGATAGTGATGGGAAGTTTGTGACAAGAGTTGAAGATGCTGAGAGCATTGCGAAGTATGGACTATTTGAAGTTAACTATACAGTTGAGAAAGATGTTGATATTAATGCTGGTGCGAATAAACAATTGAAACCGATAGAAACTATTATAAAGTTTGAAGTGATTGGCGAAGTAAACTATATAAGTGGAAGGTCAGTAATGGTTCACGATACAGCAACAGGACTTGATGGTGAGTTTTTAATTGTAAATGACTCACATATTTGGCAAAAAGGTGAATACATTACAACACTTAATTTAAAGTTTATGGGTCTTGCACCAACAGAACAAAAAATATTATTTCAGAGGTCATAAATGGATGGAAAAGAAAAACTAATATCAGTTATTAGGAAAGTTATAAAAAGAGAAAGACAAGAAGAGATACAAATAGGCGAGATGGTGTCAGACACAACTATAAAGATTAAAGATTTAGAAATTGATAAGACACAACTTTATTTTATTGAAACTTGCACTGTTGATATAAACATAAAACTTGGTATTGTAGGCACAAATGCCGTAGGTGGAGCGGGTGATGCTGCTCATACTCATGGTTGGTCATTTAAGGATTCAAGCACTTATATCAAGAAATTAAAAGCAGGTGACAAAGTAGCAGTATATCGCATAAACAAAGGGAACTTTATAGTGCTTGGAAAACTTGTGTCTTTATAGGGGGTATTTATGAGTTATTTGCCAACGGCCATTGCTGAATCTGTGGCTATTAGTATAGAAGAAACTAAGTATAAAGACTTTTATTTTGATGAAGAAAGTGGTCAATTTTCTGGACAGGTTGTAGAGGGGGTTCAGGCTCTAAAGGGCTGGATTTACTTCGCACTTAGAATAGCAAGATACAAATACCCTATCTATTCTTGGAAGTATGGAACTGAACTTGAAACATTCATAGGACAGAGTTTTGATGATGAAGACTACTTGTTATCAGAAGTTAAAAGAATGATAGAGGATGCACTACTTATA
>CAMJKC010000176.1 GCA_946406305.1 uncultured Lachnospiraceae bacterium | reverse complement strand
ACTTTATGTGTATTTTCTTTGTTATAAAATGAGATGGTTCTATTTGATATTTTTAACTTTTATTCTATATCTATAAAACCATAGGTTCCATAATAGTAATTAATTATTGCAGTTATATACTGATATTTTGTACTTTTTATTTTCATCTCTGTTGCTAAGTTTTGAATTTGAAGACCCAAATACTCAGTTTCACTTACTAAATTATTTTCTTTTTTATTTTTAAGTGCAATCCTATCAAGATTTAATATTTCTTGCTGTAATCTACTACCATGATACATAAGTTTATTTGCTCTAATTGTTTGATACATAGCATTTAAACCTGTAATTACTTTATTTTTTATAGCAGTAAGATATTCGTCATGAACTTGTTTACTTATAGATTCTGGTAATCTTTTTTTGTTTTCACCAGCTTTTCTTACATTGTCATAATTACTATTAGTATAATATGCCATTTGATAATCTTCTTCTAAATTTATACTATCTACATATTCTTTATCTATTTTTGGTTCAATAAATTTTATTTTGTTTATTTCTGATAAGTCATATCCAAGATTTATTCCTACTAACTCTTTTACATTTTTCATAGTAGTTCTATTTGCTCTTAAATCTTTTTTTATATTTTCATAATCCAATCTGTGACTTTCAACATCAAGATAGGTTGCAATTCCAAGTTCAAAATTCTTTTGGTATAATTTATAAATTTTTTCATATAAATCAACTTGATTAGTAAGTATTTTATCATAAAACTCAAGTTGCTTATAACTTAAAAAAGCAGATGACATACTTTTAGACAATAAATTTTTTACTCTAATAATAGTATTATTATTATCTATAGACTTAATCATTGTAAGCACTCTATTGTATCCTGACACTGCAGTATGAAGTTGAGTATTTGTTGCATTTATAGTTGCTAATCCCATTTGTATTTGTGCTATTGCAGTTTTTATTGCAACAACAGTATCATCACTATCACTCGCTCCACTTTTTTTTAACTGTGTTAGTTGTCCATTTAACTTAGTATAATTTGAATTTAAGGTTCTTTTTTGTGTAGGAAAATCTTTTATTGTCTGTCTTATGATTTGTATATTATTTTCTGAACCACCAGCAGAATATAACTGCACCCTCACATTATTTTCTGCAGAGTCTAATGCATATAAGTAAGTTGGTGCAAAATATTTTACTCTATAAGGTATATATTCAAGCCTTAAATCATAATTATTAACCAAATTATATTCTTCATAATTTATTGCTGTTGATGGAGTTGGATTTAAAGGTCCATAGATATCATTTTTTCTAATATCTCTTAACACACTTTGTGATATATTATCTATAACCTCTGCAACAGGTGCTGCAACCTCTGTTGTGGCACCATCTGGCAATGTCGTTTTTGCACAAACTACATCTACCAATAATATCGATATCAATATAATAACTGAATTAATTTTTTTTATCATATTTTTATTTTTCATTAATTACCTGCACTTGCAATACCATTTACTACAGCCTTATAATTTTCATATGCTATCAATAAATCATAATATGCTTTTTCTTCATTGTATATTGCTATGTCTCTATTATATATAGCTGTTTTATATTCTTTTTGACTTATATTTCCATTGCTATACTCTCTCTCTGCTTTTACAAGTTCACTTTTTGTATAGTCTTTATTTGCTGTTGAATTATTATACATAGTTAGTGCATCTTTAATCTCATCATATTTTGTTTCCACATCTGCTCTTATATAATTTGTCGCTGCCACATATTTTATTTCATTTTGTTTTTTCATCTCATCCGTTCTTGCATTTTGAAGTTGTCTTTTATATATTTCATATTGTATATTGTTATCTACAGCTTTTTGCATATCTTCATAAAGATTTATTTTTGCTATATCGCTTTGTTCTATTTTTTTTACATTAGCCAAAGAAACACTATCTAAAATTTCTTTCCCACAATTTATCAAAAGATTTCTTCTCGTTGTATCAATATTAGATTTTGAAATGATAACATTTGCTTTGGCATCGTCAACAGCCTTTAATGCAGCAAGATACTCTACTTTTGTCAAATTACCTAACTCATAATTATTTTTTGCTGTATCAAATTGTCTTTCTGTCTCTTTTAAATTGGCTTCTGCAATATCTCTTTCAACTAAATATTTATAATAATTTATAAAAAGTGTTTTAGTAGAAAGAATTAAATTTTTTTCTACCAAATAATAATTTAAAAAATTTACATCGCTATCAAGAACATTGTTATCAGCATTTATGAGCATCGCATCAGCCTGTGCCCTATACATAGCAGCTTGAACATCACTGTCTGCACTATTTGCAAGGCCATCCAAATTGTTGTATGCATCTATGTAATCATTATAAATATCAGAGTTTGTCTTGTTTGCTTCATAATTATTCCAATTATTTTTCATTGTTGGATTATATAAACTTATCAAGTCATCTATTTCATCAAACTCTATTAAATTATCTGAGAGTTTTGAAAGTAAAGATGCATCTCTATGTTTATATATGTGATTATATGCATTAAATTCAAGTGCATATAAATTGTTTGTTGTTAAAAAAAGCAGAACAAGAAATATTAAAAAACTTTTTTTCATGATTTTCATTATTTATTCTCCTCTACTGCCATTTCACTTAAAGCAACTTTTGTATCTTTAGCTAATTGTTCAACTGAATCTCCCTTTCTATGGCTAAATATAAAATATAGCACAGGTAGAACAAAAAATGCCATAAGTGTTGATAAAATAAGTCCACCTAAGTTTGCAACTCCTAACCCTTGAAGTATTTCACCATTTTTTCCATATGCCATTGACATAGGTATCATTGAAACTATTGTGGTAAGTGTCGTCATAAGTATAGGTCTCATTCTTATTGCTCCTGATTCTACGATTGCTTTTTCTGTTTCCATTCCACCATCTATATACTGATTAACTGTATCTACATATAATATACCATTGTTGACTGCAGTTCCTACGAGCATCATAAATCCAAGAAGTGCAACCATTTGCAATTTTAAACCAGATAACCAAAGAGCAAAAAATGCACCTGCAAATGAATATAAGATAGTTCCCATAACCATTAGAGAATATCTAACACTTTCAAATTGTGAAGCCATAACTATAAATACGAGGAAGATAGCTACACCTATTGCTATAAATAATGCACCAAATTCTTCACCGAGCATTTCATCCACTGTGCTTTCACCTATAACTACATTTTGAGTTAAATTTGGTTTTATAATTGTATCTATTATTTCAGTTTCTGAATTTTCAGTATAATTTGTATTAAATTTTGCTGTTATCTCATCTCTATATCTTTTATTATACTTTCTTATACTTGCTGGAGAATCTTCTATTGTAATAGTAGCGATATCTTTTAATGTGGTCTTTGTGCCACTTGTGCTTGTAAGTTCTATTCCTTCTACTTTATCAATGTTGTTATATTCATCATTTGGATATTCAAGGTAAATAGTATATGTATTATCATCTACTTTCATATCATATAACTCTTTCCCTGATATCATATTATATAGAAGCCCACCTA
>CAMJKC010000175.1 GCA_946406305.1 uncultured Lachnospiraceae bacterium | reverse complement strand
CCTGTGGTGACTTTGGTTACTTTCCCGTCGTGGGTGGCGATATGCGACATTGTTGCTGTTAGTGTTTGAAGTTGAACTTGATATTGTCAGGGTATTTCTTGCAGTTTTTTACACATTGGCCTTCGGTGTTGATCTTGAACACCTCGGTGTTGTAAACCACTTCGGCGCGTCCCCATTCAAAGTAGGAGGCGGCGGTGAAGACAAAATCGCACACTTGGTTGCCCTCTTTGTCGATAAAGCCCCACATGTATTCTTTGCTGACGGGGATGAGCCCTTCGGTGCAATGTTGGGCGGAATTGTAGATGAGGGGTATGACTATAAAGATATAGTTATATTACATCGCTCACCTAAAAACATAGTTGATAGCTATATGAGAGAATTTGCAAAAGCGAATATACCTATTGTTGCAGATTTAAGTGTTGGTTTTTATATAAGTTACGAAATAAGGCTTATGTTAAATATATTAAGAGTTATAGATAATCCTACAACTGACATATACTTAACCTCTGTTTTAACATCAAAGTTATATGGCATTACAAATAATGAAATATTATTTTTGAAGTATCTATACAATGAGAACGACATATCAAAAACGAGAAATTATTTTTCAATATATGAAGTGATTAAAGATTTTGAAGAGTTTAATTTAAGTTTACCTTATGATAGTTTTGAAATAGATATAGAAGTTTTAAAGAGTAAAATAAAAAGATTTAATGATGACTTTCTATTTTTTAGAGAAGTCGCAAGATACAAAAAAATATCAGAGATGATAAATATAATATATGATAGAACGGAAATATATAATTTTGCTGCAAGTATGAAAAATGGGAGAGTGAGAGTTGCAAATCTTGATATATTGTTAAATGTAGCAATTACTTTTGAGAGCACATCTTATGTAGGGCTATATAATTTTGTGAGCTATATAGAGAAAATGAGAGAGAGAGATGATGACGAAGGAGTGGCACAAGTGTTTACAGAAAATGAAAATGTAATAAGGCTTATGAGCATTCACAAGTCAAAAGGTTTAGAGTTTCCAGTAGTAATTATGCCAAATATGGACAAGCAATATAACAACCAAAAGAAAAAGAAAGAAGTTGTATTTGATGAAGAATATGGTGCGAGTTTGTGTGCAGTGAACTATAAATATAGATATTTGTTAGAGACCTTAAAGAGAAAAATTATAAACAAAAATAAAAAAGACGAAGAGAATTGTGAAAATGAGAGGCTTATGTATGTCGCTTTTACGAGAGCGAGAGAGAAATTAATACTTTCACTAAAAGTTAAAACTACAAAAAAAGAAAATTATGACGATGTCAATAAAAGATATTTAGATGTAGATGTAAAAGATAAATATGATATAGAAGATGTAAAAAAAATAAATAGATATAATGAGTATGTTAAAGCAGGTTTAGGAAATCACTACATAAGTAATAATGGGTGGAAAAATGTTGTTTCTGTGAATGTAATATGTGATATACCAAAGAATGTAGATGTGGATGTGGCAGTTGAAAACAGTAATTACGAAATAGATAAAGAAATAGTGAAAAACAATTCTATATTAGAAAAATATACCGAAGAGAATTTAAACAAAAATATAAATGCTGAATATAAATATAGTGTTTTAAGAGATATAAAACCAAAATTTTCAGTATCAGAAATAAAGTCGGAAATGAAGAAGCAAAAAAGTAGTGATACCTATAAAAAAATTAGCATAGAGAGTCTAATTGCGGAAGATGAAGACAGTAAGAATTATGAAGCAAATAGAATTGAAAGGGTTGATGGGACAGAGATAGGAAATAGATATCATAAATTTATGAGAGATTATGATTTCGAGGAAACTTTTAACTCAGAGTATGTTGATAAAAATAAGATTAGCGACTTTTTACATTCAAAAATTGGTCAAGAGATGAAATTTGCATATCAAAATAAATTACTATATAGAGAATATAGATTTATGAGATTGTTTGATTATGTTGATATTTTAAAATTGAGACAAAGCTACAATCAAAGTGACAGAAGCATAAAAGAAGAAATAGATAAAATGGAAAAAGATAAGATTGATAAAAAAGTCCATAGTGCAAGGAGTTATAGATGCTTTTTATATTAAAAAGAATGAAGGAAGAGACAGCATTGTGGTTGTAGATTATAAGACCGATGGTATAAATAATAGTGTATCAATAGAGAAGTTGAAAGAAATGTATAGAGTTCAACTTGACATATATGGTAAATGTTTAAGTGAAATATCAAAAATAAATGTTGAAAAAAAATTCATATACTCTTTTGCTCTTTCTAAGTGTATAGAAGTATAACAAAATGGCAATTTTCATAATAATTTGACTTAATAATTTGAAAGTATTTTTTTTAACACTCACTGAGTGTTCTTTTTTTGTACTAAAATATTATAAAAAAATATAGGAGGGCATTATTATGTCAAAAGAAAAAGTAAAAGCACATGAAAAAAACTATGGGAATACTATAGTAAATAGTTTTAGGAATTATTTGTGGGAAAGTCGTAGATCTGATAGTACTATTGATAATTATTGCAGAACAGCTACACAGTTTCTCAAATTTGCTGGCATTACTACAAAAGATGGGATGGTGACTTTAACAAAAATCGTAGTTAGAAATTTTGTGGAACACATGAAAAATTCTATGTATGAAATTGATAAGATTTATACAGTGGAAACTATAAATAATAAGATTGCTGGAATGAATCAATTATTGAGTCTTTATCAACTTGATGATTTGAAAGAAAAAGCATTGTATTGTCATAGGAAAGTATTTTTAGAAGACTCTGAAATATTAACAAATGATGATGTTAGTAGAATGCTCAGAGAAAGTAGAATTAGAAATCATATTCTATATTTAGCAGTAAGATCTATGGCACAAATGGGAATTAGAGTATCAGAAATCAAATTTATAACGGTGGAATCACTAAATATTGGATATATAGTAGTTTTCAATAAAGGTGGTATGAGAAAAGTACCACTACCACCAGATTTGATAAAAGAGTTAAGAGAATACTGTAATTCAAGTGGAATAACAAAAGGTATAATTATTTCTGTAAAACGAGGTATAGCAATTAATAGAACAACTATTGGAAGATTTATGAAGAAAGTTGCAGAGAAACTTGGTATAGATGTAAGGAAAGCCCATCCACATAGTTTGAGACATAATTTTGCAATAAGATTTTTAAGAAGATATGGCGAGGGAGAAATAAGTCGTCTTTCAGATATTTTAGGACACAGAAGTATAGAAACCACAAGAATATATTTAAGAGATACTTTGACAAATGCTGCTAATAAGTTGACAGTAAAGAATCTTGGAATATAAAAAAAGCACCACCACAAGTTTCGTTGTGGTGGTAAACTTTTATAAAACTATTAATTTATATTTATTTTACACTAATTTTAAGAAAAAAACAATAAAAAAAATAAAAAAATAATAGTTTTAAATAATGGTTTATAAGAAATGTAAGAATGTAAGAATAAATTAGTTCTTACTTGTATTAAATTTACTCATAACAAAGGAAGAGATTTGATAATCTCAAAATTTTTGTTAATTTTTATGAATTTTACGATTAAACTAACTGTTATACTAAAAAAATACTCAAAA
>CAMJKC010000174.1 GCA_946406305.1 uncultured Lachnospiraceae bacterium | reverse complement strand
GCTATTATAAACCCTATGAACCAAGATATGCAAAAAGCATATGACATCGCTATTAAAAAAAACAATATGGCGACTAGTGTCATAATGTAGTTTCTTCTTTTTAACACTTCCTTCTTTATAATATTTTTATATAAAAAGTATATCATATAAAACAAAGATAATAATAAAAATATCACATTTATAACTCTGTATATCATATATATAATATTAGACAATCGTCTTGTAATTTCATTTTCTTCTTTAATGACATTTTTCATATTTAAATATTTTTTAAACATTTCAATATTTGGATCTGCCAAATCAGAAAGCCCCATATCCCTCTTGTATCTAAAATTAAATAAATCTTTTTCAAAATCATTTAACAAAACTGAAACTTTTAAACTTTCTATTGTATAACTCATAACTTTTTTTATATCATTAAAATCATATCCGCCTGCACTTTTTACGATTTGAAATTTTTTATCTTTCTTCAATGTCCCATTTTTAAATGCTTCATCTATCTCACTATTCACTTTTTTAAATAAGTCATTTACTTCTTTCTCACTCGTCCATATGCCATTTTTTTCAAGTTCATATCTTAAAACCCATGTCAAAAAATCTCCGTGTATAGGATTTTTTTCTATATCCCCATTAAACCCATAGCTATCTGTATGTAAAATGCCGTCCAATAAATTTTGATACTCAGAAAGTGTTTTTGACGAAGAAAAAGCTTTCTCTATTGCATCATATGGTGCCCAGCAATGTATATCTCTATTTTCTGATTCTATTTTATATATATTATTTACAAATCTTCCAAGCTCTCCCTCTGTCCTCGTATTTATTTCATATACACCAAAAAAATGTTTATTCATCATTTTATATGAGTTTGTAAATAAAATGAATATCGCTATTGGTATAAATAACATAAAAACTTTTTTCTTTATGTTATTTTTTTTCTTAACTATCAAAATTATAATATTTAATACTATAAAAAATAACAAGCAACAAGTTAGCCAAGCACCATCTTCTTTTACATAGTATAAAAATGAAAATAGCATAGAAAAAATTAACATTTTTAAAATACTCATTTTCCCTTCATAATTCTCAAAAGTCATATCTATCATAAAAGTAAATAAAATAATTATGAAAGGTGGCATTATTACATTTCTATACACTTTTAATGCAGTAAGTAGTGTTATTCCAAGTGGGTTAAATAGTATATATAAATAGAAAAAATATGATAAAATTTTATTTTTTGAAATTTTTAAAACTACATTACTTGTGTATATAGCTGCTAAAAACCAAATCATCAAAAACCACAGTGTGAAAGGTAAATGGCTTATATATACCACATCCAAAAACCATGGGAAACTCATATTTTTTACGAGTGAATATACATTTGGAATTAAGTAATGTGCTTTAGTTGCATAGTTAAACATTATTACATCATCAAGAAGTCCTATTGGATACATAGAGATGCCAATTATTATAGACAACATTAGCCTTAAAAAAAGTGGTATGAGTATTAACAATGTTGATTTTTTAAAAATTTTATTTTTTATATTTAATAACATAAATCCCTTCCATAATTATAAAATTCACAAAAATTTTTAATCTCTAAAATTGTGCTCCTAAACTCTTGCAAATATTTTACTGCTTCTGCATGTTTATAATTTCCTGTCTCATCATATATATAATAAGGATATCCCACTATGTCAAATGCGACAGATTTTTCTATACTAAAAGACATAAAACCCATTGATTGATAAGGGGCATATATTTGTGATGATATAAGTAATATTTTATTCCCCACACCCTCATCATATTCTGTTTCAAAAAAATATTTATATGTATCTTTTGAATTTGCTCTCCTTCTCTTGTCACTACTTGGTGCATTTAAAACTTTATAATTTTTTTCATCAAAACACAATTCAAATCCATACTCAAGTGCTTCGTATTCTTTTTTTATATCATTTCTATATCTAAACTTTTCTGTATTCTCTGTTATGTCAAATAACCTATCGCAACTTAAACCTATGATTTTCGCACTAAATTTATATTTATCTATTAACATTTTTGCATATCGGGGTCTTAATATATTTGTCTCTCTTCCTCCACCAAGAACCAATATGTAGTCGTAGTTTTTATATACTGGTTCAATATTTCCTATTAGTCCGAGTTCTTTTGCAACAAAAAAAATTTTTTCCTCTAAACCTTTATCAAATTTTTCATTTATGAGCCACCTTGCTCTCTCTCCAGTTTTTAAAGATACTTTTTCGCTCTGCTTTTTTCTATAATCCCAAACATCTGTAAAAGATACAATGCTTTCTAAATGCTCAAAAAAAACTTCCTTCTCTGTAAAACCATTATCAAAGTCTTTTATTAGAGAAATAAAATCTTTATTATATATAAACTCTTCTATGCTACTTATGACACACTTTACTGTCTCAATTTTATTTTTTAATTTATTTTCATTTATAAAATACTTTTTCATATCTAATTATCAAAAAAGTCACTCAAAAATATAAGTTTAACAAATAAAATACCTAATATTATATATGATAAAATCACTAGAGAAAAATAAATCAAACTGCTTTCTATCATCTCAAATAAAAATATTAAAAATAATAGAAGCATCGCTCCAAATAAAAAACAAAAAATCGTAGATAAATTTTTATCTTCTATCGCCATAGAGATATATAAATATACAATAGATGTGAACAATACATTTGATATTCCAAGAAATATAATTTTTATTACAGCCATAATGCTAATTCCGCCAAAAAATAAACTTAAATAAAATATAGGAACAACAGCAAAAAAAATTATACCAGCACTCTCCGCCCCCTTTAAATACTTTCCATACACAAGTTCTTCTTTTTTTACATCTGTTATCAAAATGTTATCTATAAACATATTTTTTTTATCACTATTCATATTTTGACAAAAGAATACAAGCGGCGAAAAAATTGATACAAAAATCAAAACATACTTACTTATATCTATTATTACTCTTATGAGCTCATAATCTACTTCTTCTTTAACTTTTGCATCTGATATAATAAAATTCAAAACAAAAATCTCAAATAGTGATGTCACTATAAGAATAAGCGATAAAGAAATCAAGAACACCCTTTTCTTTATTAAATTATTTAATTCTCTTTTATAAATAATTAGTATGTTTTTCAAAACCTCTCCTCTTCTATTACTCTGTTCTTATAATTTTCGTTTATGTTTTCTATTATTTGCTCTATCGTCCCTATGTCCCTCTTATATGAATATACTTCTATATTGTTTTCTATTAGCCTTTTTAATACCTCATATATATTTTTTTCATCCCCATCCATATATATGTATATTCTATCATTTTCAACCATTACATTTTTTACAAGTGCTTCATTTTTTAATATAGGTATTGCGTCATCTATAGAGCTATTTATTTTTAATTCCATTTTTATGTCATCACCCACAGAGTTTAATATTTCTTTCTTTGTTCCACTTTTTATTATAAAACCATCACTTATTATTATAATATCTGTGCATAAATCTTCCATATTAAAATCTCTTTCTTCTGTATATATTACCGTCATATTGCTTATATTATCTTTTATAATCTCTTTTATCAAATCTTTTGACTTTTGATTAACT